>CBFGOD010000392.1:0-4474 GCA_965650295.1 uncultured Shinella sp.
GCGATGAGGCAGGTCGCCATGACGAGGCCATAGCCGAACTTGACGGCGATCGGCGTGTGCGCGCTGACGACCGTCGAGAAGATCGACAGGAAGAAGAACACCGCCTTGGGGTTCAGCGCATTGGCAAGGAAGCCGAGGCCGAAGGCGCGCAGGGCCGACTGTTCCACCTTCGCCTCGCCGCCGGCCTTCACGGCCTCGGCGGAAAGGTCCGCCTTGCCGGCGCGCAAGGCCTTGATGCCGATATAGACGAGGTAGGCGACGCCGCACCACTTCACGATGTTGAAGAGGTAGATCGACTGGGAAATGATCAGGCCGAGACCGAGGATCGTATAGGTGACGTGCACCATCAGCGCCGCACCGATGCCGAAGGACGTGATCACGGCGGCGCGCCGGCCCTGCACCAGCGACTGGCGCATGACCATGGCGAGGTCGGCGCCTGGCGAAACAATGGCGAAGGCAAAGATCGCCATCAGCGAGGCGAGTTCCAGGAGATATTGGCTCATGTGCGCTCCAGCGGGGCGTTGAAGGCCCAGATATGGCCGAAGGGATCGGTGATGCGGGCGTAGCGGGCGCCCCAGAAGACGTCGGCCGGCAACATCAGGCCATGGGCGCCGGCCGCGACGGCCCTGGCATAGGCGGCATCGACCGCAGCCGGATCGGGCAGGTTGATGCTGATGGCGAAGGATGTGCCGCCGATGGTCGTCGGCGCGCGGACGGACATTTCGAATTCGGGAAATTCGTCCTGCAGCATCACCTCGCCGCCATAGATGGCGAGATTGGCATGCAGGACACGCTTGCCGTCCTCGGCAAGCTGGTGGAACGTGTTTTCAGCGCCGAGCGCCTTTTCGTAGAAAGCGATCGCGTCCAGACCACCCTTCACGCAGATATGCGGCTGGAGCGGGAGAACATTGGTGAATGCCATGCCGGTCTCCTAGAGCATTTCCAGCCGAAGCGACTTCGCTTCGGCGTCGGACAATGCGGTTAAAACAAGCCACTAGAGCATTTCCGGTTCACCGGAAATGCTCTAGAAAATGACGGTCGCCGCCATGATGGCAAGGCCTGCCAGCGCGAAGAGCCAGACGAGCGAGCGGATATAGGGGATGCCTGCCAGATAGAGCGGGATATAGACGAGACGCGCAACGAACCACAGCCAGGCGCCGACAAGCCCCCAGCCCGAAGGATCACCCGCAAGGGCAAGCGCCAGCGCGAGCGCCACGAAGCCGGGATAGGTCTCGCGGTAATTGGCCGACGCGCGCGCCGCGCGTCCGGCCAGTTTTCCTACCGGCTCGCGCGCATCATCGCGCGGGCCGGCGTTCCATTGAGAGCCGAGTTCCCTGGTGGCGAGCATGCCCTGAAGGGAAATATGGAAGACGAGCAGCGCCACGCTCAGTGCGAGCAGCACGAGAATGGACGAAGACGCCGCTTCCATACAAGCCTCCCTTAGAGATCGAGAACCAGACGTTCCGGATCTTCCAGGCTATCCTTGACGCGGACCAGGAAGGTCACGGCTTCCTTGCCGTCGACCATGCGGTGGTCGTAGGAAAGCGCGAGATACATCATCGGGCGGATGACGATCTGGCCACCGACGACGACCGGACGCTCCTGGATCTTGTGCATGCCGAGGATGCCCGACTGCGGGGCATTCAGGATCGGCGAGGACATCAGCGAGCCGTAGACGCCGCCATTCGAGATGGTGAACGTGCCGCCCTGCATGTCGGCCATGGAAAGCGCGCCGTCACGGGCGAGCTTGCCGAGGCGGCCGATATCCTTCTCGATCCCGGCGATCGACATCTGGTCGGCATCGCGCACGACGGGAACCACGAGGCCCTTGTCGGTGCCGACGGCGACGCCGATGTGGCAGTAGTTCTTGTAGATGATGTCGGTGCCGTCGATCTCGGCGTTGACAGCCGGGATTTCCTTCAGCGCATGCGTCACGGCCTTGGTGAAGAAGCCCATGAAGCCGAGCTTCACACCATGCTTCTTCTCGAACAGGTCCTTATAGCGGTTGCGCAGGTCCATCACGGCCGACATGTCCACCTCGTTATAGGTGGTGAGCATGGCGGCTGTGTTCTGGGCGTCCTTCAGACGCTTGGCGATGGTCTGGCGCAGGCGCGTCATCTTCACGCGCTCTTCGCGCGGCACATCGGCTTCCGACGAGGCGGCGCGGGCAACGACCTTGACCGGCTCGGCGGCTTGGGCCGGCGTCGAGGCCGTCATGCCCTTGGCGACGGCGGCGATGACATCGCCCTTCAGCACCTGGCCACGCTTGCCCGAACCGTCGACCTGATCGGCCGAGAGGTTGTTTTCGGCCAGCAGCTTGGCGGCAGCCGGCGCTGCCGGCATGGCAGCGGCAGCAGCGGGCTTGGCTTCGGCGGCCGGAGCAGCGGCAACAGCCTTCTCGGCGGCGGCCGGAGCGGCCGCACCGGCGGAGGCGCCTTCGGATATCTGGCCGAGCAGGCCGCCCGGTGCGACCGTATCGCCGGCATTCGCGACGATTTCCGACAGCACGCCGGAGGCGGGTGCCGGCACTTCGATCGTCACCTTGTCGGTTTCGAGCTCACAGAGCGGCTCGTCGGCCTTGATGACGTCGCCGACCTTCTTGAACCAGGTGCCGACGGTGGCTTCGCTGACGGATTCGCCCAAAGTCGGGACGCGGATTTCGGTAGCCATGAGTGTGTTCCGTTCGTGATTCTTGTCGTGGTTACTGGGAAACTGGGCGGATCAACCGCCCAGCGCGTCCTCGAGGAAGGCGGCGAGCTGCGCGAGGTGCTTCGACATCAGGCCCGTTGCCGGCGAGGCGGCAGCCGGACGGCCGGTGTAGCGCACGCGCTGGTACTTGGCGTCGATATGGGCGAGCACCCATTCGAGATAGGGGTCGATGAAGGCCCAGGCACCCATGTTCTTGGGCTCTTCCTGGCACCACACCATCTCGGCGTTGCGGAAACGCGAGAGCTCGTTGATCAGCGCCTTGGCCGGGAACGGATAGAGCTGTTCCAGACGCAGCAGATAGACATCGTCGATGCCGCGCTTTTCGCGCTCTTCCAGGAGGTCGAAATAGACCTTGCCCGAGCACATGACGACGCGGCGGATCTTGGCATCCTTCTGGAGCTTGATCGGGCCGTCCTTGATGACCTCCGCATCGTCCCACAGCAGGCGGTGGAACGAGCTTTCGCCGGCCATTTCCGACAGCGAGGAGACCGCACGCTTGTGGCGCAGCAGCGACTTCGGCGTCATCATGATCAGCGGCTTGCGGAAGTCGCGCTTCACCTGACGGCGCAGGATGTGGAAATAGTTCGCCGGCGTGGTGACGTTGGCGACCTGCATGTTATCTTCGGCGCACATCTGCAGCCAGCGCTCGAGGCGGGCCGATGAGTGTTCCGGACCCTGCCCCTCATAGCCATGCGGCAGGAGGCAGACGAGGCCCGACATGCGCAGCCACTTGCGTTCGCCCGACGAGATGAACTGGTCGAAGACGACCTGCGCACCGTTGGCGAAGTCACCGAACTGGGCTTCCCACAGGGTGAGCGCGTTCGGACGGGCCAGCGAATAGCCGTATTCGAAGCCGAGGACCGCCTCTTCCGAGAGCATCGAGTTGATGACCTCGTAGCGGGCCTGGGTCGGCGAGAGGTTGGCGAGCGGGATGTAGCGGTCCTCGGTCTCCTGATCGTAGAGAACCGAATGGCGCTGCGAGAAGGTGCCGCGTTCGCAGTCCTGGCCGGACAGGCGGATCTTGGTGCCTTCGACGCAGAGCGTGCCATAGGCCAGAGCTTCGCCCATCGCCCAGTCGATGCCTTCGCCCGTCTCGACCATCTGCATGCGGTTGTCCATGAACCGCTGGATGGTCTTATGGGCGCGGAAGCCTTCCGGGATCGTCGCGATCTTGCGGCCGATTTCCTTCAATTGCTTCATCGGCACCGAAGTCTTGCCGCGGCGCTGCTCATCCTGGTTGTCGGCCGAGCGCAGGCCCGACCACACGCCATCGAGCCAATCGGCCTTGTTCGGCTTGTAGGACTGGCCGATCTCGAATTCGGTTTCGAGATTGGCGCGCCAGTCGGCCTTCATCTTCTCGAATTCGCCTTCGGAGATGACGCCTTCGGCGATGAGGCGCGAACCGTAGAGGTTGACCACGGTCTTGTGGGCGCGGATCGCCTTGTACATCTTCGGCTGCGTGAACGCCGGCTCGTCGCCTTCGTTATGGCCGAAGCGGCGGTAGCAGAACATGTCGAGCACGACAGGCTTGTGGAACTTCATGCGGAATTCGGTCGCGACCTTGGCGGCATAGGTCACCGCTTCGGGGTCATCGCCGTTCACATGGAAGATCGGCGCCTCGATCATCTTCGCGACGTCGGACGGATAGGGCGACGAGCGCGAGAAGGCCGGGTTCGTGGTGAAGCCGATCTGGTTGTTGATGATGACGTGGACCGTGCCGGCGACGCGATGGCCGCGCAGGCCGGACAGGCCGAGGATTTCGGCC
>CBFGOD010000393.1:0-4462 GCA_965650295.1 uncultured Shinella sp.
ACTGCTGGTAGATGACGCCGACGGCACCGGGGAAAAAGCCCATCGGAATGAACACCGAGGCGAGCACCAGCGTGATGCCGATGACGGCACCGGTGATCTGCTTCATCGCCTTTCGGGTCGCCTCCTTCGGCGGCAGCCCCTCTTCCGACATGATACGCTCGACGTTTTCGACGACGATGATTGCGTCGTCAACGAGGATGCCGATGGCGAGCACCATGGCGAACATGGTGAGCACGTTGATCGAGAAGCCCATGGCGAGCATGACGGCGCAGGTGCCGAGCAGGGCGACGGGAACGACGAGCGTCGGGATGATCGTGTAGCGAATGTTCTGCAGGAACAGGAACATCACAAGGAAGACGAGACCGACAGCTTCTAGCAGCGTGTGCAGAACCTTTTCGATCGACACCTTCACGAAGGGCGAGGTGTCATAGGGGATCGAATATTCGAGGCCCGGCGGGAAGAACTTCGACAGTTCGTCCATGCGCGCCTTGATCGCTTCCGAGGTCGCCATGGCGTTGCCGCTCGGCGAAAGCTGAACGCCGATGGCGGCGGACGGCTTGCCGTTGAGGCGCGTCGAGAACGAATAGGTTTCGCCGCCCACTTCGACGCGGGCAACGTCACGCAGGCGCACGGCCGAACCATCCGCATTGGCGCGCAGCACGATGGCGCCGAACTCTTCCGGCGTCGTCAGCTGGCCCTTGATGTTGACGGGGGCCGCGATCTGCTGGGTGATCGGGTTCGGCTGGGCACCGATGGAACCGGCCGCGATCTGGGCGTTCTGCGCCTGCACGGCGGCGGTGATATCCGCAGCCGTCAGATTGAGACCGAGCATCTTGGCGGGATCGAGCCAGACGCGCATCGAACGTTGGGTTGCAAACAGCTGCGCACGGCCGACGCCGGGCACGCGCTGCACTTCCGAGAGAACGTTGCGGTTGAGATAGTCGCCGAGGCTGATCGCATCCATCGAGCCGTCGGTGGAGGTGAGCGAGACGATCAGCAGGAAGCCGGAGCCGGCTTCCTCGACCTGCACGCCCTGGCGGCGCACGGAATCGGGAAGACGCGGTTCGACGCGGCTGATGCGGTTCTGCACATCGACCGAAGCCTGCGACGGGTCGGTGCCCGGCGCGAAGGTGATGTTGATTTCGGCCGAACCCGAAGCGCTCGAGGTCGATTCGAAATACAGCATGCCTTCCACGCCGTTCAGCTCATCCTCGATGAGCTTGGTCACGCTCTGGTAGGTGTCCTGCGAGGACGCGCCGGCATAGGAGGTCGAGACCGAAATCTGCGGCGGCGCGACGTTCGGATATTGCGAGATCGGCAGCAACGGGATGGAGATGGCGCCGGCAATCATGATGAAGATCGCCACGACCCAGGCGAAAATCGGCCTGTCGATAAAGAAACTGGGCATCGTTGCGGTCCTTACTTGGCTTGCTCGGTCTTGGCGGCATCGCCGCCTTCGGCCTTGCCGGCTTCGCCAGCCTTCGCATCAGTAGCCTTCGCATCAGCCGGCTTCGCGTCGCCGCCTTCGGCTTCAGCACCCTCGGCGGCCTGCTTCCGCGCATCGGCCGCCACGGCATTCGGATCCCATTCCGAGGGCACGACTTCCGCACCCGGCTGAACCTTCTGGAAGCCTTCGACGATGATCTTCTCACCATCCTTCAGGCCATCGGTGATGACCCAGCGCGTACCGGCAGCGCGCCCGATACGCACGGGGCGCGGGCCGGCCTTGTTGTCGGCGGCAACAATATAAACCAGGGCGCTACCCGAGGCGTCACGCTGAACGGCCTGCTGCGGCACGAGAACGGCGCCCTTCTCGATGCCCTGCTCGATCTGCACGCGCACATACATGCCCGGCAGGAGATCACCGTCCGGGTTGGGGAATTCACCACGCAGCGTCACCTGACCCGTCGTCTCATCGACGGCGGCTTCAGAGAACAGCAGCTTGCCGAGCTGCGGATACTGCGAACCGTCGTCGAGCATCAGCTTGACGTCGGCGGAATTGTTGTCGGCCATCAGAGCGCCGTCCTCCAGCGCCTTGCGCAGGCGGATGAGGTCGGTCGCGGACTGGGTGAAGTCGGCATAGACGGGATCGAGCTGCTGGATCGTCGCGAGGTTTTCCGTGCCGCTGGTCGAAACCAGCGCACCCTCGGTGATCAGCGCACGGCCGATACGGCCGCTGATCGGCGCCTTGACCTCGGTATATTCGAGGTTGAGCTTGGCAGTCGCAAGACCCGCTTCGGCAATGGCGACGTCGGCGTCGGCCTGCGCCAGCTTGGCAATGGCGTCGTCATAGTTCTGCGCGGACGAGACGTTCGACTTTTTCAGCTGCTCCTGGCGAACCGTGTCGTTCTTCGCCTGGGCCTGCACGGCCTTGGCGCGGCGCAGCGTCGCCTCGGCGCTATCGACCTGCACCTTGAACGGCGCCGGATCGATCCGGTAGAGCACGTCGCCCTGCTTGACCAGCGAGCCCTGCTCGAAGACGCGCGCGATGACGATGCCCGACGCGCGCGGACGGACTTCCGCGGTGCGGGTCGCCGCGATACGGCCCGGCAGGTCGTTGGTGATCGGCACGTCCTCGGCCTTCACCGTGATGACGGCCACCTGCGGGGGCGGAAAGGAAAAGCCTCCCTGCGCCGCCTGCTCATCGCTGCAGCCGGCAAGGATCAAAAGGGCGCCAAAGGTCGCAATCGAAATCGGTCTCGTGAAACGCATGGGTTCTTCCATAGGCGATGCCGGCAAAGGGGCGGCGGGTGCTGAAAACGAAGAGATGCGGTGGCCGAAGGACCACCGCATCACAACATACAAACAGGGCTGTATGTTAAATCCTGACGTTTGACAATCGTAGATCACGCCCGAAACGGCCGCAATCCGTCCCGATCACGGATTCGTGATGAGGGACCTCAACGTATCGCCTGACCATTTGCATCGAAGCGATGCGTCTGCCCGGCCGCGGGCGTGGCGAAGACGACATCATCCGGAGCGTAGTGATGTTCGCCGAAGAGGCGGACGGTCAAAGGCCCCACCTTTTCCGATTCGAGATAGACGATCGTGTCCGCGCCGAGATGCTCGACATGCACCACCTTGCCCTGCCAATCGCCGCTGTCGCGCGACAGTACCAGGTGTTCGGGACGCACGCCGACCGTCTTGGCATCGGTGACGCCGAGGCGGTCTGCATCGATGAAGTTCATGCCGGGCGAACCGATGAAGCCGGCAACGAACAGATTGGCGGGACGGTTGTAGAGTTCCATCGGCGAGCCCACCTGCTGGATGACACCGGCATCGAGCACGACGATCTTGTCCGCCAGCGTCATCGCCTCGACCTGGTCGTGCGTGACGTAGATCATGGTTGCCTTCAGCTCGCGGTGCAGCCTCGCGATCTCCAGCCGCGTGTTGACGCGCAGCGCCGCATCGAGGTTGGAGAGCGGCTCGTCGAACAGGAACAGCTTCGGTTCACGCACGATGGCGCGGCCGATGGCGACGCGCTGGCGCTGGCCGCCGGACAGTTCCGCCGGGCGGCGAGCGAGATACTTTTCGAGCGACAGCATCGCCGAGGCCTTCGAGACGCGCTTTTCGATCTCGTCCTTCGGTGCGCCGGCCTGCTTGAGACCAAGGCCCATATTGTCCTTGACGCTCAGATGCGGATAGAGCGCGTAGGACTGGAACACCATGGCGATGCCGCGTTTGGCCGGCGGCACCGTCACGACTTCCGCGCCATCGATCGTGATGGAACCGGACGTGGCATCCTCGAGACCCGCGATGATGCGCAGCAGCGTGGACTTGCCGCAGCCGGAGGGGCCGACGAAGATGACGAACTCGCCATCCTTCACGTCGAGATCGATGCCCTTGATGACATCGACGGTGCCGAAGGACTTGCGTACGGATTTGAGTTGAAGAGAGCCCATCCGATTTCCCCTTAAAGCTTGACCGTCTGGCCGGTACGCACACTTTCATCGGCCGCAAGGCAGATCCGAAGCGACTGCACCGCATCGTCCATATGCCGCGTAAGATCGATGTCCTCGCGGATGGCCTTCAGGACATAGGCCTGTTCCCGGTCGCAGAGCTCCTGGTGACCGGGCTCGCCCGCCATCTTCAGGTCCTCGTCCGGCGACAGGAACTTGCCGTCCGGGCCGGTCGCGGCATTGTGAACACGGATGACCGCCGTCTTGGTGTGTGTGTCGATATCGTCCGACTTGGCATTCGGATCCATGACGATGGAAACCGAGCCGTTCGGCGACATGACGTCCTTCACGAAGAAGGCGGTTTCGGAGATCATCGGCCCCCACGCAGCCTCGTACCAGCCGAGCGAACCATCATCGAACAGCACCTGGAGATGGCCGTAATTGTACATGTCCGGCTTGATCTCGTTCGACAGCCGCAAGCCCATGCCGCGCACCTCGACGGGCTTGGCATCGGTGATCTGGCACATCACGTCGACATAGTGCACGCCGCAGTCGACGATCGG
>CBFGOD010000394.1:0-4434 GCA_965650295.1 uncultured Shinella sp.
GGCTTGGTTTGGCGCAGTTGGAAGGTCCAGCGCGCCGTCTGCCGGCAAGGCGGGATGGCGTCGGCAAATAGCCTTGGCAGGTCGGGATTCCCGCCAAAGCCGCCCGCGCCTCGCAATACCCACGTCTCCTCCATCTCCCCGATCAGCCGACCGGTTGGGGTGGTGAGGGTTCGCTTCGTGCGGACGAGCGCCGCACCGTCCGGCCCCTCGTCAGCGACGTCACCAATCTCGGTCCGGCCGTGAACCACCTGGCCGACCTCCAGGGGCAGGCTCAAGCGCAGACTCTGCTCTTCCTGCAGGATATGCCGCCAATCCCAACCTAGTTCGGGTGCCATGGGCCAGAATCCCGGCGTGCCGAGAACCAGAGCCATGGTGGGCAAGACGGCGAGCCCCCGCTCGAACACAAGCCGTTGCTCGTCAATCTGGCCCAGGCCCGCGCCGACCCCCAGCGCATATAGGATGACCTCTTTCGGGTCGCAGACGTCCTGCGCCTCCGGGATCACGAAGGCGCGCAGCCGATCAACGTTCAGCATTTGCCCTCCCGTCGTGCGATCAGGACAGCTTGCGCTCGTCCAGACCCAGTCCGCGGCCGATGATCTCCCGCATGATCTCGCTCGTACCAGCAAAGATGCGGCTAATCCGGGCATCCGTATACATGCGACTGATGCGATATTCGTCCATGTAGCCGGCGCCGCCGTGAAGCTGGACGCACTCGTCCATCACGCGGCCCTCGAGTTCGCTGGCCAGAAGCTTGCACGCCGAAGCATCCTCGGCGGTCAACTCACTCTTGTTGAGCAGCAGCACACACTGGTCGACATAGGTCTGGAGCGCATCCAATTCGGCGCGCATCGACGCCATCTTGAAGCGCGTGTTCTGGAAAGCGCCGATCGGCTTTCCGAACGCCTTGCGCTCCTTCACATAATCGAGGGTGATGTCGAACGCGGTCTGCGCGGTTGCCATGAAGCCGATCGCCGCGACTAGCCGCTCCTGCGCCAGAAAACGGGAAAGATATTTAAAGCCGAGCGCCGGATCGCCGAGCACATTTTCCTTGGGCAGCCGGACGTCATTGAAGAACAGTTCAGCGGTGTCCTGCGCCTTCAGACCCATTTTGGCCAGCTTGCGGCCACGCTCGAAACCTTCCATGCCTCGCTCGACCACGAACAGGCCAAGGCCGTACCGGCTGGCGGGATCCGTGCGCGCGGCTACGACGATGAGATCTCCTAATATCCCGTTGGAAATATAGGTCTTGGCACCGTTCAGCAGCCAATGGTCGCCCTTGTCGATCGCGCTCGTACGCATGCCGGCCAGATCGCTGCCCGTGGAGGGTTCGGTCATCGCCACGGCGAGTATCTTCTCGCCGCTGACGATGCCCGGCATCCAGCGGTCCTTCTGCTCGTCGGTTCCCAGCTTGGCGATATAGGGGGCGACGAGATTGCTGTGGAGGTTGATGTAAAAGCCAATGTCGCCGTGGCGCATATTCTCTTCGATGATGATTTGCTCGAAGCGAAAATCATCGATCCCGGCGCCGCCATATTTCTCCTCTGCCCATGTGCAGAGCAATCCCTGCTCTCCCGCTCTGAGATAGAGTTCCCGATCCACCATGCCCTGCTCGCGAAAGCGCTCGACATGGGGGGCGACCTCTGCGGTCATGAACTTGACGACGCTGCTCCGGAACTGCTCGTGTTCCAGCTCGAAGGTCAGGCGTTTCATGCCGGCATCGGCTCCTTCACCTTGACCTGCTCGGCCGTGTCGTAGAAAGTTTCCCCGCTTGCCGCCTTCTCCCGGAGCCATGCCGATGGCAGGAAGCGCGGGCCATAGCGCTGTGCGAGCCGGTCGGCCTCCTTGACGAACTCGGCAACGCCGACGGTGTCGACATAGCTGATCGTGCCGCCTGTCCATGTCGGAAAACCCCATCCGTAAATGGACCCGAGATCAGCGTCCTGCGGCGTTTCGAGCACCCCTTCCTCAAGGCAGCGTAGGGTTTCCATCGCCTGGGCGTAAAGATAGCGCTTCTTGAGCTCCTCCATATCCCAGCCGTCCTTCACGGGGAAATGCTGGGTGAGCCCTTTCCAGAGATGCTTCTTGCCGCCCTCGGGATATTCGTAGAAGGCGCCTCCCTCCTTGCGGCTGGAACGACCGATCTCATCCTTCATCTTACGCATCACGGCGAAGCCGGCGGGAGGCGTATACTTGTCGCCCTCTTCCGCGATCGCCTGGTCGATGATCTTGAGCGGCAGGTCGAGCGTCAGCTCATCCAGCAGGGCGAGCGGACCTACCGGCATACCAACCGCCTTGGCGGCATTCTCGATAACGGCGGCCGGAACGCCCTCGCCCAGCATCGCGGCGCCTTCGTGGATCAGCATCTGGAAAACGCGGCTGGTATAGAAGCCGCGGCTATCGTTGACCACGATCGGCGTTTTCCGCAGCTGCGCGATGAAATCGAGCCCTTTGGCGAGCGTCTCCTTGCTCGTCTGTTTGCCCATGATGACTTCAACCAGGCTCATACGGTCAACGGGCGAGAAGAAATGCAGACCGATAAACTGTTCCGGCCGCTTCGATGCGCGGGCCAGCTGCGAGATCGGCAAGGTCGACGTGTTCGAAGCGAAGATGGCCTGTTCGGGGATCACCGCTTCGGCTTTCCTCGTGGTTTCGGCCTTGATGGCGGTATCCTCGAACACAGCTTCGACGACGAGATCGCAGCCTTGCAGCGACGCGAAATCGTCGGTTGGAGTGATGCGGGCGAGAATCGCGTCCGCCTTCTCCTGCGTCATCTTGCCCTTCTCGATCTGCTTGCCGAGGATCTTGGCCGAATAGTCCTTGCCCTTTTGCGCCGTGGGAACGTCGCGATCGATCAGCACGACCTCGATCCCTGCATTGGCGGACACGAAGGCGATACCGGCTCCCATCATGCCCGCACCCAATACGCCGACTTTCTTCGCCTCGAACTTCGGAACGCCCTCGGGCCGGCGCGCACCTTTCTCGGCAGCCTGCTTGGAGATGAAGGTGGTGCGGATGATGTTGCGAGCGACCGGGTCGTTCAAAAGCTTGGCGAAATACTTGCCCTCGACCGCCAATGCCTTGTCGAACGGAAGCTGCATGCCGTGGAACACCGAGTTCAAGATCGCAAGAGGCGCCGGCAGGTTGTAGCCGACCTTGGCGAGGCCGCCCGTCGCCATCATGTAGGCGAAGGAATCCTCGGGCACGGTCATGCCCTTCTTTTGCGGCGGGACCCAGCCTTTGACATCCCACGGCTTCACCGGGTCGGGGGCAGTGGCAAGCCAGGCCTGGGCCGCAGCGATCAGATCCGCGGCGGGAACCACCTCATCGACGATTCCGAGCTTGAGCGCCTCTGCCGGAGCGACCGAGCGTCCCGACAGCAGCAGGTCGAGCGCCGTCTTCATCCCGGCGATGATGCCGAGGCGCACCGTGCCGCCCGAACCGGGCAACAGACCGACATTGACCTCAGGCAAGCCGACCTGAGCCTTGGGATCGTCCACCAGGATGCGACGGTGGCAGGCAAGCGCCAACTCAAATCCGCCGCCCAGTGCCAAGCCGTTGATCGCGGCCACCCAAGGCTTACCCGAGCGCTCGATCGCGCGGTGCATGTCGGTCGCTCGCTTGGAAAAAGCGTATGCGTCCTGCAGGGTAAGGCTGTCAAAACCGTTGACGAGCTGCTTGAGGTCCGCGCCTGCCATGAAAGTCTTCTTGGCCGACGTGAGTATGACCCCCTTTATGTCCTCGCCTGCGGCGATCTGCCGCGTCGCGGCCTCCATGTCGGCGATGAAGTCGTCATTGACGACATTCATCGAGCCTTCCGCGTCGAGAGTCAGTATTGCAAAGCCCTGGCCGGTCTTTTCCAGTCGCATAGTTTTCATGGGTATCCCGATCTCTAGTTCGGTGGTCGCTCAGACGCGCTCGATGATCGCGGCGGTGCCGAGACCATTGGCTGCGCACAGCGTGATGAGGCCGGTTTCCGCATTCCGACGTTCCAATTCGTCCAGAACCGTACCCACAAGCATCGCTCCGGTTGCTCCAAGCGGATGGCCCATCGCGATGGCACCGCCGTTGACGTTGAGCTTGTCGTCAGGAAGATCGAGTTCGCGTTGGAAGCGCAGAACGACACTGGCGAACGCCTCGTTCAACTCCCAGAGATCGATATCCTTCTCGGTCATTCCCCCAGCTTTCAGCGCCTTGCGCGAGACGGCTGCTGGAGCGGTTAGCATGATCATCGGCTCGGAACCTATATTCGCATAGGACCGAATGCGACCACGCGCCTTCAGGCCCGCCTTTATCCCGAATTCTTTCGAGCCCACGAGGACGAGCCCGGCGCCATCGACGATCCCGGAGCTGTTTCCGCCATGGTGAACGTAATTCAGTTCTTCGATATCGGGGTATCTGGCCTTGGCGACCGCTTCGAAGCCCGCTCTGCCAAAA
>CBFGOD010000395.1:0-4433 GCA_965650295.1 uncultured Shinella sp.
GCTCTTCCGATCTGGCAGGCTGACGAGCACGGCCACCGACGAAACCCGAAGGCTCAAGCGGATCGCCGTCCATTCCTCGTCGCTGAGCGCTAGCCAGTCCACGGCAGTCCTCCCGATTCGTGGGCGTTTTCGGAGACGTCGCGAGAAATACCCCCCTCTGCCCTGCCGGGCATCTCCCCCACAAGGGGGGAGATCGGCAAGCAGCCATACCCTCGCTTCACCAGCTGCGTGGGAGATGGCCGAACCAGCCCCACATCCAATCTCCCCCCTGGGGGGGGAGAGGCCCGGCAGGGCAGAGGGGGGTGGGACGAGGTCATAGGGTTGCCAGAAAAGCCGTGAAATCGAACAGCCCGGGTTTAGCGCCCGGGGCTGTCGCGAGGCTCATGTTACTTCAGGATCGTAAAACCCTGCTCGGTGAAGAACGGCACGGCCTTGTCGGACTTCAGGAAGTCCAGGTATGCGGCAGCGGCAGCGCTCTTGGAATCCGAGAGGATGGCGACCGGGTAGATGATCGGCGGGTGGCTGTCTTCCGGGAAGGTGCCGACGACGGCGACGCCCGGATCGGCGGCGGCGTCCGTCTGGTAGACGATGCCGTAGGGCGCTTCGCCGCGCGAGACGAGCGCAAGCGCTGCGCGCACGCTTTCCGCGCCGGCAACCTTGCCTTCGACGGAGGACCAGACGCCGAGCTTTTCCAGCGCCGCCTTGCCGTATTTGCCGGCCGGCACGCTGTCGACCG
Organism: uncultured Shinella sp.; assembly: GCA_965650295.1. Lineage (GTDB taxonomy): Bacteria > Pseudomonadota > Alphaproteobacteria > Rhizobiales > Rhizobiaceae > Shinella. The sequence continues at coordinate 737 of CBFGOD010000395.1, forward strand.
CGCCCATGGCGAGCTTGCCGTCGCCGACGAGGCCGGAAAGATCGAAGCCTTCCTTGATCTCGACCGTCGAGGCCTTGTCCTTCGGTGCGACGAGCACGATGCGGTTGCCGAGCAGGTTGACGCGGGTGTCGTCCTTGATCAGCTTCTTTTCAGCGACATAGTCCATCCAGGCAAGGTCGGCCGAGATGAAGAGATCGGCGGGTGCCGCCGCCTCGATCTGCTTGGCGAGCGCCGAGCTTGCGGCATAGGAGACGGTCGTCTCGTTGCCGCTGTCCTTCGACCAGGCGGCATTGGCGGCATCCAGCGCATTCTTGAGGCTGGCGGCGGCGAAAACGGTAACCTTTTCGGCGGCGGCGGCCGGCAGGGCAAGCGGCAGCGACGCGAAGGCGGCGACGACGAGTTTCAAAATCAAGCGACGATTCATTCCGGCTCTCCCTTTTCCTGCCTTCCCGGCAGCGTGATATCTCATTGGATATATCGGCATTTACGGCTTGGCCAGCGCTATATTTTCAAAAATACAGGGAAACAGAATTCGATGAAAAGCCTGTGATGGCGCGGCTGAAAAGGGTGACGATTGCGGGGGAGAAGGAAAGCAAGGTCCAGAAATGGAAAAGCCTGCCGCGGGAGGAGGTGCGGCAGGCTTTCCGATAGAACCGAATGGCGACTGGGAGGAGGAGTGCCGCCATTCCCGCAGTCGGCCCTGGGAGGAGGAGTGGGCCTTCTGCACAATCGAAGCTTCGTGGGAGGAGGTACGTTGCTTCGATAAATATGACTATATGCGATTCTTGATCATTTCATAGGCATCGTTTTGCAATGCAGCTATGCGCTATGCGCGGATCGAATATCTCAACCTGCCGAACCAATCCCGATCGCGACCAGATTGTTCGCACATGCAAAAACGCCCGCCGGAGGGCGGGCGTCTTCGAAATCCTGATGCCTTGCAGCAATCGATCAGAAACCGACGGCAGCGCGGGCGACGGTCTTGATTTCCGAACGTTCGATGCCGAGATCGCGCAGTTCACGCGTGGTCATGCGGTCGAGTTCGTTGACGGTCTGACGATACTTGCGCCAATTGTTGAAGGAACGTGCCATGTTCATGATGATCCCCTTTCCGGAGGCTCTCTGTTCGGCACCGGTCCGTGGCGCCGCGTCTTTCGATGGCGGCTTTATAGCTTTATGCTGCAATGCGGAACAGCGCTGAGATGACAGAACACCCATGCGAATGGCGCATGGGTGCCGTAAGCCTTCATTAAGGATGCGTTCAGGCGGCCTGTGATGCCTGCTCCTGCCTCAGGAAAGCGGAGATTCGCTTGAGCCCCTCGTGCAGCACCTCTTCGCCATTCGTGTAGCCGATACGCAGGTGCCCTTCCATGTCCATGGCGCTGCCGGGCGTGAGCATCACGCCGGTCGCGTCCAGAAGCTTGGTGCAGAAGGCTTCGGACGTCATTGGCAGGTCGTATTTCAAAAGCGCCGTCGTGCCGGATTTCGGCTTCACCCAGGAGATCAGCGGCTCGCTCTCCACCCATGCGGCGAGGATGGCGAGGTTGGTGCGGGTGATGGCATGGCTGCGGGCAAGAATCTTGTCGCGGTTTTCCAGCGCGATCGCCGCGAAATGATCGTCCAGCATGCCGACGCTGATCGTGTTGTAGTCGCGGTGGATGGAGACGGCGTGCAGCAAGTCCTTCGGGCCGACGATCCAGCCGAGGCGCAGGCCGGCCAGCGAATAGGTCTTGGACATGCTGCCGGTCGAAATGCCCTTCTCGTAGAGATCGGCAATCGAGGCGGTCATTCCGCCGCCCTCCTGGTCCGTGCCGCGATAGACCTCGTCACAGAGGATCCAGGCGCCGGCGGCACGCGCGATCTCGACGACCTGAAGCAGGAAATCGCGGTCCATCAGCGAACCGGTCGGATTGTTAGGGTTGTTGAGGCAGATCAGCTTGGTGCCCGGCGTCGCGAGCCGGCGCAGCTCTTCGAGATCCGGCAGAAAACCATGCTGGGCCGTCAGCTTGAGGATCTGCACGTCGGCGCCAAAACTTTCCGGGATGGAATAATGCTGCTGGTAGGTCGGCAGGACCGAGATGACGCGGTCGCCCGGCTCCACCAGCGTTTCATGCACCAGCGCATTGGCGCCGATCGCGCCATGGGTGACGACGACGTTTTCCATCGCCTGCTTTTCATAGAGACCGGCGATCAGCTTGCGCAGCCGCTCGCTGCCTTCGATGGCGCCATAGGTCAGCTTCATCGGCAGCAGTTCGGCAAGGATCGCCTCCTTCTTGCCGGCCATGTCGAGCAGCTCTTCCACCGTCAGCGATTCCACGCAGGTTTCGGCAAGATTCAGCTCGCAAAGGTTCTCATAGCGGTTCATCCAGATCTCGACGCCGAAATCACGTATCTTCATGCCGGGCTCCTTTCGGGTTAGAAGGCTTCATGCGGCCACGCCGCCTCTCGATATGGAACGATATGAGCAATATATTGCACAGTCAAGAACGCAGCGACGTCCTCACCCACGTATCCGGCAATTTGCGGCGCCTGCGCCAGAAGGCGGGACTCAGCCAGGCCGCGCTCGCGGAGGCCTCCGGCATCAGCCGGCGCATGATCGTGGCGGTCGAGGGGGGCGATGCGAATATCAGCCTGTCGAGCCTCGACAAGCTCGCCGCCGCCATCGGCGTCGGCTTCGTCGATCTGGTGCGCGACCCGGCCCGCCCGCCGTCGTCGGAGATCAATGAAGTGACGTGGCGCGGCGCAAACGAGGAGAGTGCCGCCGTGCTGCTCGGCTCCGCTCCCGCGACGACCGAGGCGCAGATGTGGCACTGGTCGCTCGGTCCGGGCGAGCGCTACGATGCCGAGCCGGACCCGGCCGGCTGGCACGAGATGATCTTCGTCACCGAGGGAACGCTGCGGCTTGAGCTTTCGGGCATAGCGAAAGATTTTCCGGCCGGCGGCTTCGCCATATACGACACCGATCAGTCCTACGCCTATTTCAATGCTGGGGAGAGCGTGGTGCGCTTCGTGCGCAACGTCGTGGTCTAAAGAAGCGTCCAGAGCATGCCGGCAAGGGCCGAGAGGCCGAGGACCGGCAGCACGGACATCCTGAACCGGAAGAGCGCGATGGCGGCAGCCACGGCAAGCAGCGCCGATGGCAGGATGATCGTGTCCGGCGCCGGCAGTTCGAGGCGCAGCGGCCCGGCGGTGAGCACGGTCACCGCGCCAAACAGCGTGTGCACGGCAAACCAGACGGCCAGATTGAGGATGACCCCGACGACGGCGGCGGTAATCGCCGAGAGCGCGCCGGAAAGGGCGACATTGCCGCGCAGCCGCTCGATGAAGGGCGCGCCGAGGAATATCCAGAGGAAGCAGGGCACGAAGGTGACCCAGGTGGTGAGGATCGCCGCCAGCGTTGCCGCCGTCATAGGGCTGAGGCTGCCGGGATCGCGGTAGGCGCCGAGGAAACCGACGAATTGCAGCACCATGATCAGCGGCCCCGGCGTCGTCTCGGCCATGCCGAGCCCGTCGAGCATTTCACCGGGTTTCAGCCAGCCATAGTGCTGCACCGCCTCCTGCGCGACATAGGCCAGAGCCGCATAGGCCCCGCCGAAGGTGACGACCGCCATCTTGCTGAAGAAGACGCCGATTTCCGCAAACACACTGTTGCCGCCGGCGACAAACCAGATGAGCCCGACCGGCAGCAACCAGAGAC
>CBFGOD010000396.1:0-4412 GCA_965650295.1 uncultured Shinella sp.
TGCGCGCGGCTCTCGCGCCGCATCGGCTTGACGGCCGCTCGATCGGCCTCGTGCCTACCATGGGCTATCTTCATGTCGGCCATATGGAGCTTGCGCGTCGTGCCCGCGCCGACAACGACATTGTCGTCGCCACCATTTTCGTCAACCCGCTGCAATTCGGCCAGAACGAGGACCTCGCGCGCTATCCGCGCGATCTCGCCCGCGACCAGGCGATGTTGGAGGCGGAGGGCGTGCACTATCTTTTCGCGCCCGGCGTCGCGGACATGTATCCGCGGCCGATGGAGACCGTGGTGGATGTGCCGAAGCTCGGCGCGGAGCTGGAAGGCTCCGTGCGCCCCGGCCATTTCGCCGGCGTTGCGACTGTCGTGACGAAGCTCTTCAACATTGCCGGTCCCGACCGCGCCTATTTCGGCGAGAAGGATTTCCAGCAGCTCACCATCATCCGCCGCATGGTCGCCGATCTCGCCCAGCCCGTCGAGGTTATCGGCGTGCCGACGGTGCGCGAGGCCGATGGCCTCGCCTGTTCCTCGCGCAATGTCTATCTCTCGCCGGAAGAGCGCGCCGCCGCCGCCATCGTGCCGCGCGCGCTTGATGAGGCCGAGCGGCTGATCACGGCGGGCGAAACCGATGCGAAGGCTTTGGAGGCGGGTGTCACCGCCTTCCTCCGCAGCGAGCCTCTGGCCCAGCCCGAGGTCGTCGCCGTCAGGGATCCGGAAACGCTGGCCGAGATCGATACGGTCGGCGGCAGGCCGGTCCTTTTACTGCTTTTCGTGCGTTTTGGAAGCACGAAGCTCCTCGATAACCGGGTGCTGAGCCCAAAGAAGAAGGTCGCGTGACATGAGCGTACATACCGCCAAGCGCCGTCTGGCCCCGTCCGACATCAAGGCCCTGAAGGGCGAACGCCCCATCGTCAGCCTCACCGCCTATACGACGCCGGTCGCCAAGCTGATGGACCCGCATGTCGATTTCATGCTGGTCGGCGACAGCCTCGGCATGGTGCTCTATGGGCTGGATTCCACCGTCGGCGTGACGCTGGAGATGATGATCGCCCATGGCCAGGCCGTCATGCGCGGCTCGTCCAATGCCTGCGTCGTCGTCGACCTGCCGTTCGGCTCCTATCAGCAATCCAAGGAGCAGGCCTTTGCGACGGCTGCCCGCGTGCTGAAGGAAACCGGCTGTTCGGCGATCAAGCTGGAGGGTGGCGCGGAAATGGCCGAGACGGTCGATTTTCTCACGCAGCGCGGCATTCCCGTGCTCGGCCATGTCGGCCTGATGCCGCAGCTCATCAACACGACGGGCGGCTACCGCTCGCTCGGCCGCAACGACAAGGAAGTCGAAAAAATCCGCAAGGATGCCGCAGCCATCGACGATGCCGGCGCCTTTGCCATCGTCATCGAGGGCACGGTCGAGCCGCTGGCGCGCGAAATCACCGGCAAGGTGAAGGCGCCGACCATCGGCATCGGCGCTTCGCCGGCCTGTGACGGCCAGGTGCTGGTGGTCGATGACGTGCTCGGCATCTTCACCGATTTCAAGCCGCGTTTCGTCAAGCACTTTGCGAACCTTGCACCTGTCATGAGTGAGGCCTTCGCGACCTATGCGGAAGAGGTGAAGGCCCGCAGTTTTCCGGCACCTGAGCACACGTTCCAGCTCAAGAAGGGGTGAGGGGCTTTCAAAGGCCGCTCTCCTCTCCAACGTCATCCTCGGGTCAAGCCCGAGGATGACGTTGTGGGATTGGCTGATGGTTTGCCCCATGCTCACAGTGCACGTTCGATCAGCGCGGGACGTGCATCGACACTGATTGATCAACGGCGCTGAACGGTTCATCAGCCATATTGGTTTGCGGGTGGGCCGTGCCTGCTCTATGGCTTGCCTATCCCAGGATAGAGCAGACCCATGACCCCCGACACGAAAGAAGAAATCCGCGACGCCTTTCGGCGTGGCATCGCGGTTGCCATTGCGGCATCGCCGTTTGCCGTGCTATTCGGCGCCATTTCCATCGATAACGGCCTGACGGTTGCCGAAGCGACCCTGATGAGCGCGACGCTCTATGCCGGCGCCAGCCAGCTCGTCGGCGTCGAGCTGTTCAATCATCATGTCGCGCCATGGCTCGTCGTGCTCTCGATTTTTGCGGTCAATTTCCGCCACGTGCTCTATTCGGCGGCCATCGCCCCGCATATCCGCCATCTGACTTTCTGGCAGAAGGCGACTTCGCTGTTTCTGCTGACGGATCCGCAATTTGCCGAGACCGAGCGGCGGGCGGATGCCGGTCTTCGGGTCAGCTATATTTGGCTGATGGTGCTGGGCTTCAGCGTCTACGTGCCGTGGCTCTGCCTGACGGTCGTCGGCGGGCTGCTCGGCAACCTGATCGGCGATCCCAGGGCGATCGGTATCGATGTGCTGCTGCCGGTCTATTTCATGGGGCTGGTGATGGGCTTCCGCAGCCGGGCGAACTGGCTGCCGGTCGTGCTCGCTTCCGGTGTGGGCTCGGTACTCGCGATGCATTTCGTCGGGTCGCCCTGGCACGTCAGCCTCGGCGCGCTGGCCGGCGTTGCCGTCGCAGCCGTGCTGCCGCTCGACAAGGAAGACGAGGCGCCTGTCGCCACGGTGGCGGAAGGGGAGGCATGATCGTGGAAAACATGTTCCACATGCAGACGCTGCTGATCATCGCCGCCGGTGCCGTCGCAACCTATCTCACGCGCGTCGGCGGCTATGTCTTCATCACGCGCATGAAGCGCATTCCGCCGCGCGCGGAAGCGGCGCTGAACGCCGTTCCGGCGGCCGTGCTGACCACGCTGGTCGCGCCGGCCGCCATCACGGGCGGCTGGGATGTCAGCATCACCATGGCGGTCGCCTTTTTCGTGGGGCTGCGCCTGAAACTCCTGCCGATGCTGGCCGTCGGCTGGGTCGTGGTGATGCTGCTGCGTCACGTCATCGGCTGATCGGAGCCGTCGCCTTCGCAAGCCAGGACTTGGTCGCGTCGTCCGAAAGGAGCGGCGCGATCTTTTCGTTCGTCTCGGCGTGATAGGCGTTGAGCCAGGCCAGTTCCTCGTCCGTCAGCAGGTTTGCGATGACGAGGCGGCGGTCGATCGGGCAGAAGGTCAGCGTTTCGAAGCCGAGCATGTCGATGTCGCCGCCTTGGATGGCCGCGGCCGGCAGGACATGCACGAGGTTTTCGATGCGGATGCCGAAGGCGCCGGGGCGGTAGTAGCCCGGCTCGTTCGAGAGAATCATGCCGGCCAGCAGCTCCTGTGTCGACAGCCGCGAGATGCGCTGCGGGCCTTCATGCACAGAGAGATAGGAGCCGACGCCATGGCCGGTGCCATGCGCGAAATCGGCACCGGCCTTCCACAGTGCAATGCGGGCGAGCGGATCGAGATCGCAGCCGCGCGTACCCTTCGGGAAGCGGGCGAGGCTGATGCCGATCATGCCCTTCAGCACCAGCGTGAAGAAGCGCTTTTGTTCTTCCGGCACGGCGCCGATGGCGACCGTGCGGGTGATGTCGGTCGTGCCGTTGATATATTGTGCGCCGGAATCGATGAGGAACATCGCGCCGGGCTCGATGACGGAATCCGTGTCGGTCGTCACGCGGTAATGCATGATGGCGGCATGCGCGCCCGCGCCGGCAATGCTGTCGAAGGACACGTCCTTCAGCGGGTTCTGCTGACGCTCACCGACGCTGCGGCGCACCTCTTCCAGCTTCTTCGTGACGGCGATTTCCGTCTGGCTGCCCGGCGTGGTGCTGTCGAGCCAGGCGAGGAATTCCACCATCGCGGCACCATCCTGAAGATGGGCGCGGGCGGAGCCTTGCAGCTCGACGCTGTTCTTGCAGGCGCGGGGCAGGCGGGCCGGGTCGATGGCCTCCACCAGCGTGCCACCCTTGCTGCGGACGATCTCGCCGAGTGCGAAGGGCGCCTGATCGGGGTCGATCAGGATGCGCTTGCCTTCGGCGGCGAGGGCGGCGATGCGGTTGTCGAAATCCGACGGCGGTAGGAGGTCGGCGAGCTGGGTGAGATAGGCCTCGGGCTCGATGCCGGTCTTGCGCTTGTCGAGGAAGAGCAGGGGGCGGCCGTCGGCCGGGATGATGGCGCGCGCAAGCGGATGCGGCGTGTGCGGCACGTCGCTGCCGCGGATGTTGAAGACCCACGCGATGGAGGAGGGGTCGGTGACGGCAAGCGCATCCGCGCCGGCCTTTGCCGTCGCCTCCGCCATTTTGACCAGCTTGTCCTTGGCGAGTTCACCGGCATGGTCGATGGCCTGGATGGTGACGCGGCCGAGCGGTTCGGCGGGGCGGTTCGTCCAGGCCTTGTCTAAGGGGTTGTAGGGCAGGAAGACGAGGCTGCCGCCGAGCGTGGCGAGCGCCTTTTCCAGCCGGCGCACTTCGGCCGCCGTGTGCAGCCACGGATCGATGCCGA
>CBFGOD010000397.1:0-4391 GCA_965650295.1 uncultured Shinella sp.
CGATCGTGCCGATGTTTACGTGAGGCTTGTTGCGCTCAAACTTGCTCTTTGCCATTTCCGGCTCTCCATTCGTGATCCCGCGAGGGGAAATTCATACAAATTTTTAAGGGGTTACCCCGGTCACTTCTGACCGGAGTACTTTGCCTGGATTTCCTGCGCGACGTTCGACGGAACCGGCGCATAGTGGTCGAAGACCATCGAGTACTGGGCGCGGCCCTGCGACATGGAGCGCAGGTTGTCCACGTACTTGAACATGTTGGCCAGCGGCACGTTGGCGGAAATCACGACGGCGACGCCGCGCGTTTCCTGGCCCTGGATCTGGCCACGACGGGAGTTCAGGTCGCCGATAACGTCGCCGACATAGTCTTCCGGCGTTACGACTTCGACCTTCATCATCGGCTCGAGCAGCTGGGCGCCGGCTTCACGCGATGCTTCACGGAAGCAGGCACGCGATGCGATTTCGAAGGCGAGGACCGAGGAGTCGACGTCGTGGAAGGCGCCGTCGATGAGCGTCGCCTTGACGCCGAGCATCGGGAAGCCTGCGAGCGGACCCGAGGACAGAACGCTTTCGATACCCTTCTGAACGCCCGGGATGTATTCCTTGGGAACAGCACCGCCGACGATCTTGGATTCGAAGAGGAAATCTTCGCCATCCGGGTTCGGTTCGAATACGAGCTTCACGCGGGCGAACTGGCCGGTACCACCGGTCTGCTTCTTGTGCGTGTAGTCCTTTTCGGTCTTACGCGTGATCGTTTCACGGTAGGCAACCTGCGGAGCGCCGACGTTTGCTTCGACCTTGAACTCGCGACGCATGCGATCGACGATGATGTCGAGGTGAAGTTCACCCATGCCTGCGATGATCGTCTGGCCGGACTCTTCGTCGGTCTTGACGCGGAAGGACGGGTCTTCGGCGGCCAGGCGGTTGAGCGCAAGGCCCATCTTTTCCTGGTCGTTCTTCGTCTTCGGCTCGATCGCGATCTGGATAACCGGTTCCGGGAATTCCATGCGCTCGAGAACGACCGGCTTCAGGGGATCGCAGAGCGTGTCGCCCGTCGTCGTGTCCTTGAGGCCGGCGAGAGCAACGATGTCGCCGGCATAGGCTTCTTCGATGTCTTCACGCGAGTTGGAGTGCATCTGCAGCATGCGGCCGACGCGCTCGCGCTTTTCCTTGACCGTGTTCATGACCGACGTGCCCTTTTCGAGCTTGCCGGAATAGATGCGGGCGAAGGTGAGCGAACCGACGAAGGGGTCGTTCATGATCTTGAACGCGAGCATGGAAAGCGGCTCTGCGTCATCGGCGTGACGCTCGATTTCCAGTTCCGTCTTGACGTCGATGCCCTTGATCGCCGGGATGTCTGCCGGGGACGGCAGGTAATCGACGACGGCGTCGAGCAGCGGCTGAACGCCCTTGTTCTTGAACGCGGTACCGCAGAACATCGGGTGGAACTTCACGTCGATGGTGCCGCGGCGAACGAGTTCGCGGATCTTGTCGTTGTCCGGGTAGTTACCTTCGAGATAGGCTTCCATCGCGGCTTCGTCGATTTCGACGACGGTCTCGATGAGCTTCTCACGGTATTCTTCGGCCTGGGCCTTCATGTCTTCCGGGATCTCGACGACGTCCCACTGGGCGCCGAGCGATTCGTCGCGCCAGACGAGAGCGTTCATCTCGATCAGGTCGATGACGCCCTTGAAGTCGCTTTCAGCGCCGATCGGCAGCTGCATGACGACCGGGATCGCACCGAGACGCGACTTGATCATGGACACCGAGCGGTAGAAGTCCGCGCCGGTCTTGTCCATCTTGTTGCAGAAGATCATGCGCGGAACGTTGTACTTCTCAGCCTGACGCCAGACGGTTTCCGTCTGCGGCTCAACACCGGCGTTGGCGTCGAGAAGAGCGATCGCACCGTCGAGAACGCGCAGCGAGCGTTCGACTTCGATGGTGAAGTCGACGTGGCCGGGGGTGTCGATGATGTTGAAGCGGCGGGTCTTGCCGTCACGGCCCTTCCAGAAGGTCGTGGTGGCAGCCGACGTGATCGTGATGCCGCGTTCCTGCTCCTGCTCCATCCAGTCCATCGTCGCGGCGCCGTCATGGACTTCGCCGATCTTGTGGGACTTGCCGGTGTAGTAAAGGATGCGTTCGGTCGTCGTCGTCTTGCCGGCGTCGATATGCGCCATGATACCGAAATTACGGTAGTCTTCGATTTTATATTCGCGAGCCATTTCGGACTCCTTTCGAGACGTTAGTTTCGGTTACCAGCGGTAGTGCGAGAATGCACGGTTGGCGTCAGCCATCTTGTGCGTGTCTTCGCGCTTCTTCACTGCGCTGCCGCGATTGTTCGCTGCGTCCATGAGTTCGCCGGAAAGGCGCTCGACCATGGTCGTCTCGTTACGCTTGCGGGCAGCTGCGATCAGCCAACGGATTGCGAGAGCCTGACGGCGCTCCGGGCGAACGTCGACCGGAACCTGGTAGGTCGCACCACCGACGCGGCGCGAACGCACTTCGACGTGCGGAGCGACGTTGTCGAGCGCCGAATGGAACACACCGAGCGGATCGGCCTTTGCCTTGCCCTGAACGACATCGAAGGCGCCGTAAACGATCGTTTCGGCGACGGACTTCTTGCCGTCCAGCATGATGGCGTTCATGAACTTGGTGACAACGAGATCGCCGAACTTCGGGTCCGGGTTGATCTCGCGCTTTTCTGCTCTATGGCGACGGGACATACTTTTTGTCTCTCAATCTTGAATGATCTGGCCAGCGAAATGGCGCTGGTTACTGTATTACTTCGGACGCTTCGCGCCGTACTTGGAGCGGCGCTGCTTGCGGTTCTTGACGCCCTGGGTGTCGAGAACGCCGCGGATGATGTGGTAACGCACGCCCGGCAAGTCCTTTACGCGGCCGCCACGGATCATGACGACAGAGTGTTCCTGCAGGTTGTGGCCTTCGCCCGGAATGTAGCCGATGACTTCGAAGCCATTGGTCAGGCGGATCTTGGCGACCTTACGCAGAGCCGAGTTCGGCTTCTTCGGGGTCGTCGTATAGACGCGGGTGCAAACGCCGCGCTTCTGGGGGTTTTCCTGCAGGGCAGGAACCTTGTTGCGCTTAACCGACGCCTGGCGCGGCTTGCGGATCAACTGGTTTACGGTAGGCATAGACCCATCCCTTATCGTGTCTCATTACCCTTGCGGGCGGATTTGGGGCGGCTAGCCACCCCTGCATAGTTGGTTACGCATTTATGCGACGCCAAGCGCTCCGCTTGCCTGCAAAATGCTCATGGCCACACGCGTGTTCATGCGCAATAAAAGGCCGATCCGCTTTCGCGGATGACCTCAATAGGCAGAGGACGCTTTGTAACCGCGTCATGCGTGCAGCATTCATGTTCTCAACGTGCGTCGAGCCCTGTTTGAGGCGAACTTCAGAACGAGTCATTCCGAACCAGCCAGCCTCACATAGGCTCTGATGGCGTGCGGTCTACTGGCTCGGGGGCAAAAGGTCAAGGGGCGCGGCGAAAGAATCCAGCCGTGGGATGGCTGACTTGCCTGAAAAGCAGGGCTTCCCGCGGCCCGCCCCGCCCTGCCAGCGGTACTTTCGGCGCCTCCTGCCTTCATGCGGGACTATTAAGAAAGCATGAAGACGGAATCAACCGGGAAGAGTCCGGCGCCTGTGCATGCATCCAGCGATTCTCGTGCAACGAGTCGGTCGGGGCGCATTTTGTCATTGGGTCTTGCCGCCCTACCCTTTATACAACCTCGAACATTTACCCGAAAGGAGCCCGCCATGGCGTCCAGCGCCGATAACGACAACAACACGCTCGGCGATGAGCCGATGGTCTTCATCATCATCGGCAAGGCCTATGAGCGCGAGGGCGACGAGGGCATCGACATCCACGTCATGCTGCGCGCGCCTGACGACGACAGCGCCGTGCGCGAGGCGCTGAACGCCCTTTCCGAAGAAGGCTTCCTGGAGGCCGACCGCGACCAGATCGGCACGCTGAACGACCAGCCGGAAGACGAGCCGCACGCCTCCGCCTACAAGGGCGCACTCGAAGGCGAAGTCGCGATCATCCGCTTCGCCTGATCCTTTCTTCTGTTTGAAACGCAAAAGCCGCCCGGTGATCCGGGCGGCTTTTTTGTTTGCGGGAACACGCCCCCTCCCCGCATTCGCCCGAAACAAAAACGCCGGGCACAAGGCCCGGCGTTTTCGACTTCAAAGGATCCAGCCTTACTCGGCTGCGGCACCCTCGCCGCCGGCGAGGTCGGCCAGCATCGGGGTTGCAACGCCTGCACCCGTCGACTTGCGGCGCTCGTCGAGGATCATCTCGTCGCGGGCCGTCGCGATGCGGCGGATCTGGGTCATCGTGCCACCGGTACCGGCCGGGATAAGGCGGCCGACG
>CBFGOD010000398.1:0-4380 GCA_965650295.1 uncultured Shinella sp.
TCTTCGAGACGGCACTGAAGCGCCGCCGCCGCGGTTCGGTGATACGTATCGAAACCGATTCCGAAATGCCGGAATCGCTGCGCCGCTTCGTGGTCGGCGAGCTTGGAGTGCCGGACAATCGCGTCGCCGTTCTGCCCGGCCTGCTTGCTCTCAATACGCTTTCGGAAATCACCAAGGCGCCGCGCAACGATCTCCGGTTCGAGCCCTACAATGCCCGATTTCCCGAGCGTGTCCGCGAGCACGCCGGAGACTGCTTCGCCGCTATCCGCGAAAAGGACATGGTCGTCCACCACCCCTACGAAAGCTTCGACGTGGTGGTCCAGTTCCTTCTCCAGGCTGCGCGCGATCCTGACGTTCTGGCGATAAAGCAGACGCTCTACCGCACCTCGAACGACAGCCCCATCGTGCGCGCGCTGATCGACGCCGCCGAAGCCGGCAAGTCGGTGACGGCGCTGGTCGAACTCAAGGCTCGCTTCGATGAAGAGGCCAACATCCGCTGGGCGCGCGACCTCGAGCGCGCCGGCGTGCAGGTCGTCTTCGGCTTCATCGAACTCAAGACCCATGCCAAGATGTCGATGGTGGTGCGCCGCGAGGAGGGCAAGCTTCGCACCTATTGCCACCTCGGCACCGGCAACTATCACCCGGTCACGGCGAAGATCTATACGGACCTGTCCTTCTTCACCTGCAACCCGACCATCGCCAGCGACATGGCGAACATTTTCAACTTCATCACCGGTTACGGCGAGCCCGAAGCCGGCATGAAGCTCGCCTTCTCGCCCTATACGCTGCGCCCGCGTATCCTGCGTCACATCGACGAGGAGATCGCGCATGCCAAGAACGGCGCGCCGGCGGCGATCTGGATGAAGATGAATTCACTTGTCGATCCCGAAACGATCGACGCGCTTTATCGAGCGAGCCAGGCCGGCGTGGATGTCGATCTCGTGGTGCGCGGCATCTGCTGCCTGCGTCCGCAAGTGCCCGGCCTGTCGGACAATATCCGTGTCAAATCGATCGTCGGCCGCTTCCTGGAACACTCCCGCATCTTCTGCTTCGGCAATGGCCACGGGCTTCCCTCCGACAAGGCGCTGGTCTATATAGGCTCCGCGGACATGATGCCGCGAAACCTGGACCGGCGGGTCGAGACACTCGTGCCTCTGATCAACCGGACTGTGCATGAGCAGGTTCTCTCGCAGATCATGTTGGGCAATCTCATCGATAACCAGCAGAGCTACGAGATTCTTGCGGACGGAACGTCCCGGCGCATGGAAGTGCAGCCCGGTGCCGAGCCGTTCAACGCTCAGCACTACTTCATGACCAATCCCAGCCTGTCGGGCCGGGGTGAAGCCCTGAAGTCCAGCGCACCGAAGGCGATCGCAGGCTGGCAAGGCCGCCGGAAGAAATAACGGATACGCATGGTCGAGTCTGAAGCGCAGGGGCGTTTGCCTGGAATTGCCCCGGTGTCGGTCGTCGATATCGGTTCCAACTCTATACGCCTCGTCATCTACGAGGGCATGAGCCGTTCCCCGGCCATCTTGTTCAACGAAAAGGTGATGTGCGGCCTCGGCAAGGGGCTCGCCAAGACCGGCCGCATGGACCCTGCGAGCGTCGACCGTGCGCTGGCGGCCCTGCACCGTTTCAAGGCTCTCTCCTGGCAGGCACGGACCTCCACCATGTATGCGCTGGCGACCGCCGCCGCGCGCGAGGCGGAAAACGGTCCCGATTTCATCCACCGCGCCGAGATGATCCTTGGCCAGAAGGTGCGTGTGTTAACCGGCGAGGAGGAGGCCTATTTCTCCGCACTCGGCATCGTCAGCGGCTTTGCAGATACCGACGGGATCGTCGGCGATCTCGGCGGCGGTTCGCTGGAACTGGTCGATATCGCCGGCGTGCAGGTCGGCAAGGGCATCACCTTGCCGCTCGGCGGCATCCGCCTCTCCGAAGCTTCTGGCGGTTCGGCCGCTCAGGCCCGCATCGTCGCGCGCAAATACCTGCGCAATGCCGATCTCCTGAAGAAGGGCGCCGGCCGCGCCTTCTATGCCGTCGGCGGCACCTGGCGTGCCATCGGCGCGCTGCATATGGAAATGCAGAACTACCCGCTGCACATGATCCAGGGCTACGAACTCGGCTTCTCCGATGCCATGGATTTCCTGACGGATATCGTCACCGCCAAGGACCAGAAAGACTCCGCCTACGGCGCGATTTCCAAGAGCCGCCGCAATCTCCTGCCGTTCGGCGCCGTCGCCATGCAGGAGACGATCGCCATCATGAAGCCCTCGCGGGTCTTCTTCTCTGCCCAGGGCGTGCGCGAAGGCTATCTCTATTCGCTGCTCGCCGACCGCGAGAAGGCGCGAGACCCGTTGCTGGCCGCTGCCAGCGAGCTTGCCATCCTGCGCGCCCGCTCGCCCGAGCATGCCCGCGAGCTTGCCGCCTGGACCGGCCGTATGATGCCGCTCTTCGGCATTGCCGAAACGGAGGAGGAGCACCGCTACCGCGAGGCCGCCTGCCTGCTGGCCGATATCAGCTGGCGCGCGCACCCGGATTACCGTGGCTTGCAGGCGCTGAACCTCATCGCGCACGGCACCTTCATCGGCATCACCCATCCCGGTCGCGCCTTCATCGCGCTGGCCAACTATTACCGGTTCGAAGGCCTGAACGACGATGCCGTCAGCAGCTCGCTCGCGGGTATCGCGACGCCGCGCCTCCGGGAGCTTGCCAAGCTCGTCGGCGGCCTGCTGCGCATCGTCTATCTTTTCTCGGCCTCCATGCCGGGCGTCGTGCCACATCTGGCGTTCCGCAAGTCGACAAGCCCGGATATCGACCTCGAACTCGTCGTGCCCGCGGATTATTCCGAACTCGCCGGCGAACGCCTCGACGGCCGTTTGCAGCAGCTTGCCAAGCTCACCGGCAAGCGGCTTGCCTTCAAGTTCCTGTAGAGGTGGCCATGCGGAACCGCCTTGCATGGATCGTCGCAGCCAGCCTGTCGTTTGCCGGTAGCGCCATGGCGCAGGATTGGCAGGCGACCGAGCGTGTCGAGCCCTACACGGTGCAGGGAACCACGGGCCTCGAAATCTATCGGTCGATCGGTGAGCGGGGTCCAAAGCTCGGCATTGCCCGCGTCATCGCCCATACCGGCTTCAAGCTCACCTGGACGCGCAAATACGAGCGCCAGGGCGAAGCCTGCGTCATCACGGTCAACAAGCCGAAGCTCATCATCACCTACACGCTGCCCAAGCTGAAATCGAAGCTCTCCGAGCCGCTGAAAGGCCGCTGGGACACGTTTATTGCCGGTGTCACCGCGCATGAAAAAATCCACGGCGATTTCATCAAGGACATGGTCAAGCAGATCGAGGCGATGAGCGTCGGCATGACGGTCGAGAACGACCCGAACTGCAAGAAGATCCGCCCTGCGCTCCAGGCCCGCCTTGGCGAACTCTCCGACGCCCAGCGCGCCCGCAGCCGCGATTTCGACAAGGTCGAACTGACGGACGGCGGCAATGTGCATCAGCTGATTTTGCAGCTGGTTCATCCTAATTGATACGGCAGGCGGTGCCTGTAACCCCTCGCAAGTCATGGTAGATTCAGCGGCCTTTCGAAAAGGGCCGGATCTACATTCCTCGGGGGTAATCTCTAATGGCGACATTCACATTGAAGCCCTTGGGCGGCGTGGGCGCCGATCTCGGTGAATACGATATCACCAGCCTTGCCGGCTATGACGACTGGCAAGGCAGTTCGACGACGGTGCGGTTTTTCGACGATCCCAGCAATTACACGCGCTTCACGGGAACTGGCATAAAATTCTCGGCGTCGGGTAATGTGCTGACGGATATCTCGGCGGGCATCATCAATACTATGGATCTTTCGATCGGCGGCGTGAAGGTGCTGTCCGTCACGGGATTGAACCTATCGGCCGCTCGCCTCTTCGACTTCTACCAGGCGGGCAATCCGCTTGGCGCGGTGAATTACCTCCTGAGTGGCGACGATACCATCAATGGCACGAGCTTCAGGGATGTCCTCAAAGCCGGTGCCGGCAATGACCGGGTTCTCGGCAATAGCGGCAATGACGCGTTGAGCGGCGGCTCCGGCATGGATACGCTTCGTGGCGGTAACGGCGACGATGTGCTGGGCGGCGGCACGGACGATGACCAGCTTTACGGCGATGCCGGGACCGACACGCTGAAAGGCGATGCGGGAGCCGACAAACTCTATGGCGGCGACGGCAACGACAGGCTCTACGGGGGTGCCGGAAACGATGCGCTCAGCGGCGGCGCGGGCAACGACAAGCTCTATGGCGACGACGACAGCGACAAGCTCTTGGGCGGGCTTGGCGACGATCTGCTCGATGGCGGCAACGGAAACGACCTGCTGTAAGGAGAAGCCGGC
>CBFGOD010000399.1:0-4359 GCA_965650295.1 uncultured Shinella sp.
CCCGCCGATCTCGAGGATTTCGCCACCGGCTTCAGCCTCACCGAAGGCATCATCAGCGATCCCGCCGAGATCGAGACCATTGAGGTGGTGGCAGAGGACAAGGGCATCGACCTGCAGATCCGCCTTGCCGACGCGCAGAATGACGCGCTGACCGCCCGCCGCCGCCACATGGCCGGCCCGGTCGGCTGCGGCCTCTGCGGCATCGAGTCGATCGAACAGGCGGTGCGCGTCACACCGTCCGTGCGGTCGTCGTCCCTTGTGCTGTCCGAGGAAGAGGTGGTCGAGGCCGTGCGCCTGCTCAACGGCCAGCAGCCG
Organism: uncultured Shinella sp.; assembly: GCA_965650295.1. Classification (GTDB taxonomy): domain Bacteria; phylum Pseudomonadota; class Alphaproteobacteria; order Rhizobiales; family Rhizobiaceae; genus Shinella. The sequence continues at coordinate 316 of CBFGOD010000399.1, forward strand.
CTGCATATGGTGACGCGCGCCGTGCATGGCGCGGGTTTCTACGTGCCCGGCCAGGGCCTCATCGCGGTGCGCGAGGATGTCGGCCGGCACAATGCGCTCGACAAACTCGTGGGTGCGGCGCAGCGGGCGGGCCATGCGGGTGCGGCCGGCGCCGTCGTCGTGACGAGCCGCGTCTCCGTCGAAATGGTGCAGAAGACGGCGATCATTGGCAGCCCCTTCATCATTGCCATATCGGCCCCGACGGCGCTTGCCATCCGCACGGCGGAAGACGCCGGCATGACGTTGATCGCGCTGGTGCGCGGCGAGGATTTCGAGATTTTCACCGGTGCGGAACGCATCGTGCCCGGCACCGAGCGGCGTCTGGGGAACGGTTAGGAGACGACCATGTCCGAAGGCAACAAGATCATCCGGATGGCAAACCAGATCGCCACCTTCTTCCATTCGCAGCCGGCAAGCGAAGGCCCCGGCGGCGTCGCCACCCATATCAACAAGTTCTGGGAACCGCGCATGCGCCGACAGTTCTTCGATATCGTCGACAACCATGGCGGCGAAGGCCTCGACAGCCTCGTATTGCAGGCCGTGCCGCTGATCCATCGCCCCAAGCCGGCTGAAGCGCCGCCGGCGGCGGAAGCTTCGGCCTGAAACAGCCTCCCTATCAAACAAAACGGCCGGCATGATACCGGCCGTTTTGTATTTCAGGATCGGAGATCAGAACTCTTCCCAACTCTCCGCAACCGCTGCGGTGCTGCCGGAGGACCGCATGGTGCGGGCGACGGCGTGAAGCTGTGTGATGGGAGCAGGGGCGACGGCCCGTGGAGCGCGGGCCGCCGCCCCCTGCCCACCAGCCGCATTGCTTGCAGCAAGCCGGAACCGGCGGATAAGGGTGTGCAGCGCATCGGCCTCGCGCGCCATGGCATGGCTCGCGGCCGTGCTTTCCTCGACCATGGCCGCGTTCTGCTGCGTCGCCTGGTCCATCGAGTTGACGGCGTTGTTGATCTCGCGAAGGCCCGTCGATTGCTCTCGCGAAGCCTCGACGATCGCCGCGACATTCGTGTGGACGTCCTGAACCTGCGCCAGGATTTCCTCCAGGGCGCGCCCCGTCTCGTCGACAAGCGCGACACCGCTCTTCACCTGCTCGCCCGAGGCGGTGATCAGCGCCTTGATGCCCTTGGCCGCGCTTGCCGAGCGCTGGGCAAGCTCGCGCACCTCTTGCGCCACCACGGCAAAGCCCTTTCCGGCTTCGCCCGCACGGGCGGCCTCCACGCCGGCGTTCAGTGCCAGAAGATTGGTCTGGAAAGCGATGTCGTCAATGACGCCGATGATGTTTGAGATTTCGCGGGAGGATTGCTCGATCTGCCCCATGGCTTCGATCGCCTTCTTGACCACCGCTCCAGATTTTTCCGCGCCCGTCCGCGTCTTGGCGACCAGCGAACCGGCCTCATCGGCCCTGCGGCTCGAATCGCCGACCGTCGTGGTGATCTCGTCGAGCGCGGCTGCGGTTTCCTCGACGGAAGCCGCCTGCCGCTCCGTGCGCCGTGCAAGGTCGTCCGCCGCCGAGCGAATCTCCTGCGCGCCGGACGCGATGGCGTTGGCATTCATCTCGACCGTGCGCATCGCTTCATGCAGGCCGGCGACGGCCTCGTTGAAGTCCTTGCGCACCACCTCCATGGAGGGCACGAAGGCTGTCTTTAGGTTCTGCGTGAGATCGCCTTCCGAAAGGGCCTTCAGCGCACCGCCGAGTGCATTGATCGCCGACATGCGCTCAGTCACGTCGGTCGCGAATTTCACGACCTTGTAGACGCGGCCGTTGAGGTCACGGATCGGATTATAGGCGGCCTGGATCCAGATTTCCTTGCCGCCCTTGCCGTAGCGTACGAACTCGTTGGAAATGAAACGGCCATCCGCAAGGCTCTTCCAGAAATCCGCATATTCCTGCTTTTGCACATAGGTGGGATTGCAGAACATGCGGTGGTGCTTGCCGCGGATTTCCGCGAGATCATAGCCGAGTGCGGCGCAAAAATTCTCGTTGGCGTGGAGGATTTCCCCCGTTGGCGTGAATTCGATCACGGCCTGGGAGCGCGAAATCGCATCAAGCTTGCTTGCGTCTTCTGCGGCCCGCATCTTCGCTTCGGTGACATCGGTCGCGAATTTGACGATCTTGTAAGGCTTGCCGCCGCGCAGCACGGGATTGTAGCTCGCCTGTATCCAGATTTCCCTGCCATCCTTGCGCAGGCGCTTGTAGCTCGAAGAGTCGTATTCGCCACGTCCAAGGCGCGCCCAGAACTGGCGATAGTCGTCGCTCGCCGTATAAGCCGTCTCACAGAAGATGCGGTGATGTTTGCCGACGATCTCTTTCAGATCGTAACCCAGGGCTTTGCAGAAGTTTTCGTTGGCGGTGAGGATATTGCCGGTGAGGTCGAACTGGATCACGGCCTGCGAGCGCGACAGCGCGTCGATGATGTGGCCCGCATCCATGGGCTTTACAAATGAAAACATGACTTTTCCCTCTATGCGATCGCCACGCCTGTCCAATAGCCATGCGTGCCCGCATCGATTGTCGAATTCAAATGCCGCGGGAATTTCAGACCCGCGAAACGCTGTTTATCTATGCAATCAAAGATAGAGATATAAGCTTAAAAATTCATGAAGGACATATACCCAACTTCTTGAGCCATTATATAACAATCACTTACGTGGCCTGAAAAATGGCAAGGTTCACGCTACGTTAGCAGAGACAAAAACTGCCTAAACAAAGCTATCGTAAAAGTTGCACGTAAATATCGACAACAAAAAACCGCCATGCTGAGCACGGCGGTTCGCAATCTCGTCGATGAATGGGATCAAGCCGCCATTTCCTCGACATCGCGTTCCTTGAACATACGCGCGAGGTTGAGGAAGCAGATCATGCCGTTCTCGTGAGCGATGATGCCCTCGGCGTAGACCTTGTCGAAGGAGGTCGTCACTTCCGGCACCGGCTGGATCTGCTCGCTGCGGATGGTGAGGATGTCGGAAACGCGATCGACGACCAGGCCGACGACCATGCTGTGCACTTCGGCCACCACGATGGCGCTGCGCTCATTGGCTTCCGTGCTTTTCATGCCGAGCTTGTGCGCAAGGTCGATGATCGGAATGACCGTACCGCGCAGGTTCATCACGCCGATGACATCCGGCGGCGAATGCGGGATCGGCGTGGAGGGCGCCCAGCCGCGGATTTCGCGGATGGTGGTCGTCTTCACGCAGAATTCCTGATCGTGCAGGCGGAATGCGATGATTTCGAGCGTATCGCCGGTAAAGCCGGCCGTCTTGATGGAGGTCATCGAAGATCTTTCCAGGTTGGTCTGCGTCGTGGTTCGATCCTATGCACGCCCTGGTTAAAATCTTTCAAACATCGAAGACTTTGCGGCATCAGGCCAGAAAAAAGGCCCCGCATTCCTGCGAGGCCTCGTTGTTTCTGAACCGTCGCACCCGTTCAGGTGCGTAGAACCGCCTCGAACTGCTCCAGTGCCCAGTCCACCTGATCGCCGGTGATGACGAGCGGCGGAGCGATGCGGATCGTATCGCCATGCGTATCCTTGGCGAGGATGCCACGCTCCTTCAGCGCTTCGCAATATTTGCGCGCACCGCCGGCGGCGGAATCGAGTTCGACGGCAAGCATCAGGCCGCGGCCGCGCACTTCCTTGATGATGTTGGAGCGGATACCCTTGAGGCCCGCCTGGAAGCGATCCCCCATGCGCTGCGAATTGCCGATCATGTCCTCTTCGACCAGCACCTTCAGCGCGGCACGGGCAATGGCGCAGGCCAGCGGGTTGCCGCCGAAGGTCGAGCCATGCTGGCCGGGCTTCAGCACGCCGAGCACTTCCGTGTTCGAAAGCACGGCCGAGACCGGATAGAAACCGCCGGACAGCGCCTTGCCGACCAGCGTCACATCCGCCTCGATGCCTTCATGCTCTTCGGCCAAAAGCTTGCCGGTGCGGCCAAGCCCGGTCTGGATCTCGTCTAGGATCAGCGTAATGCCATGCTTGGTGCAGAGCTCGCGCACCCCCG
>CBFGOD010000400.1:0-4359 GCA_965650295.1 uncultured Shinella sp.
GAAGACTTTCTCATCAGGTTGCACTATGGTGGCGAGAAAACGGGGCCGTGACCATGGCCGGGGTGGACGAAGCGGAAAGACGGGATGCGGCGCGTGAGGCGGAAGCCTGGCGGACGTTTTCCGACGCGCCGTTGCCGACGACGGCATTCGATCACCCGCCCAACCGTGTGGCTTCACCTGTTGTTTTGGCAGGGCTTCATGGGCAACTGCGGAGCGCCTTCGTTTTTCGCCGCAGCACATCCGATGCCTATGCCGAAGAGCGCCAACACGGTCACTTCTTTCTTTTCGTGCCGGTCTTCCTCGGTGTGGGCGCCGCACTCTGGTTTGCGGCGGCGGCAAACCCCTCCGTCTTCGCCCTAGTTTTGCTCGCCTGCGCCACCGTCTGGCCGGCCTGGCGCCTCCGCCACGTGGAGGATTGGAGGGCATTGGTCGCTGCGGCCGCATTTCTCGTGCCGGCCGGCATGCTGCTTGCTGCTTTCGAAAGCGCGCGCCTGGATACTATCCTGCTCGATGCCCCCGTGACCACCCAGATCGCCGGTCGGGTGCTTTCGAGAGAGGGCGACGGGCGCGGCGCGATCCGCTACCGCATCGCGCTTGAAACGACGCGCGAGCCCACCTTGAAGCGCGCGCCGAGCGTGATCACGGTGCTTGCCCGCAGCCGGCACGACCCGATCGCCATCGGCGGCGGCATAGCGGGGCGTGCTCGGCTGAACCCACCATCAGGTCCGGCGCTTGCGGGGCTCAATGATTTTGCCTTCGATGCCTATTTTGCTGGCAACGGGGCGGTGGGCTACTTCTACAAGGCACCGGAAAGCGTCGCGGCGCGCAAGGCCGGCCTGGAGGAGCGGATCCGGCAGGAAATCGCGACCTGGAGAAACAACTTAACCGAGCATATTCGCGGCAGGATCGGCGGCGATGCCGGGGCGATTGCGGCAGCGCTCGTGACCGCCGAGCAGCGCGCGATCAGCGCGGAGACCGTAGAGGCATTGCGGCAGGCGGGATTGGCCCATGTGCTGGCCATTTCCGGGCTGAACATGGTGCTGGCAGCGGGTACTTTTCTCGTCGGCGCACGCATGCTGATGGCGCTGATACCGGGTTTTGCGGAGCGCTATCCGGCAAAGAAAATCGCCGCGGCCGGAGCTCTCGTCATGGTGACGCTCTATATTCTCGTCTCGGGCGGGGCGATTTCGGCGGTTCGGTCCTGGATCATGATCTGCGTCATGCTTGTCGCCGTTCTGGCCGGCCGATCGGCGATCAGCCTGCGCAATGTCGCGATTTCGGCAATCCTCATCCTGGTGGTCACGCCATCGGCCATCACCAATCCCGGCTTCCAGATGTCCTATGCCGCGACACTCGGCCTTGTTGCCGGTTATGCGGCATGGCGCGAACGCCCGGTGCGCCGCGAGAGCCGGGGAGGGATCGTGCCGGGGCTGGGTGGTTCGGCCGGCCGTTTCCTCGGTGGGCTGATGCTTTCCTCGCTGATCGGCGGATTTTCGACGCTGATCTATTCGATCGGCCATTTCAATCGCATTCCGGCCTATGGGCTTGCCGGCAACCTGCTGGCCATGCCCGTCATCAGCGCCATCGTCATGCCCTTCGGCCTGGCCGCCGTGCTGCTGATGCCCTTTGGGCTGGATGCCATTCCCTTCGCCATCATGGGCAAAGGGATCGAATGGATGATCGCGCTGTCCAGCTGGGTCGCAAGCTGGAAGGGCGAGATCGTCACCGGCCGCATTCCGCATGTCGCCTTTTTGCTGATCGGTTTCGGCGGCGGGCTCGTCTGCATCCTGCGAACGCATCTTCGCCATGCCGGCACGCTCCTCGTGCTGCTTGGCACCGCCCTCGCATTCTGGCCGGGCGACCACGCAAAGCCCGAAATCCTCATCTCGGAAGACGGCCGCCTCATCGCCATCCTGCGTGATGGAAACGTCGCGACGAACCGCGCCCGACCGCCGGATTTCGTCTATGCGCAATGGCGCCGGGCCTTGCGGCTGGGTGAGATCGTGAAACCGGAGATGAGAAAGACCGGCGGGCTAACCCTCGAAGAAGAAAGTACAGCCATCGAGGACCGAAAAAAGCGGTCATCGCCGCGCCGTCGGGCAAACCGCGAAAAGGCAAAAGAAGCGATGTCTTCCGCTCTCGTTGCGGCAGAAGGGAAGGCCGGCTTCATCTGTGAGGCGAAGGCTTTCTGCGCTGCCGTTTCACCGAGCGGCTGGCGCATCGTCACGCTGGAGGACGTCGCGTTTCTGGGCACCGCCTGCGATTCCGCAGACCTTGTCATCACGCCTGTGCCGCTTCGGACCGAAGCCTGCCGCTCCGGTGCCAGGCTTGTCACCGCCCGTCACCTTCGACGGACCGGTGCCCTGGAGATCGCCGCGCCTGAGGGGGAAAATGCGACTGATATTCGAGAGGCCAGCATGACACCCGCCATCGAAACGCTGGATCGCCCGTGGTCTCGACACCGCACCTATGACTGGCGCACAGGCGTCTACACCGACAGGGCCGATCGAGAGCGCACCGAGAATGTCGATCCGGGTGGAAATGGTTCCATCGTGGATGAAACCGCTTACGCCCCGCAATCCGTAAATTGACCGTCTACAACAGGGCCAACCCACAGCTTGCCTAAAATATCGGGCCATATCGCCGAGAAGGACCGAATCCCGTAAAACGGACTAGGCATTATCCGAACGAGCGGCCCAATAGGCCGCCAATTCAGCCGATTAATTATAGCGCCGGATCAGGCCCACCAGCTTGCCCTGGATCTTCACGCGATCCGGCCCGAAGATGCGGGTTTCATAGGCGGGGTTTGCGGCTTCCAGCGCGATCGACGCGCCTTTGCGGCGGAAGCGCTTCAGCGTGGCTTCCTCGTCGTCCACGAGCGCCACGATGATTTCGCCGGGATTGGCGTTGCTGGCATTGCGAATGATGACCGTGTCGCCATCGAAGATGCCGGCCTCGATCATCGAATCGCCCTTGACCTCCAGCGCATAGTGATCGCCGCTGCCGATCATTTCCGCCGGGACGGTGATGTCATGGGTGTTGTTCTGAATGGCCGAGATCGGCACACCGGCGGCGATGCGGCCCATGACGGGCACGGAGACCGAAGAGGACACGACATCCGACTGCGGCGCCGCGACACGCTGCGGGGGTGTCGGCACCGCCGGCTGCTTGCCGCGGCTGCCTTCGACGACGGTGGGCGAGAAGCCGCGCCGAGGCTGCTGGCTCGCCGAGTAGGCTTCGGGAAGCTTGATGACCTCAAGCGCCCGCGCCCGGTTCGGCAGGCGGCGGATGAAGCCGCGCTCTTCCAGCGCCGTGATGAGGCGGTGGATGCCCGATTTGGAGGCCAGATCCAGCGCATCCTTCATCTCGTCGAACGACGGCGGGATACCGGATTCCTTCATACGCTCATGAATGAACAGGAGCAGTTCCTGTTGTTTGCGCGTCAGCATGGTCTCTCCACCGAGAATCGTGAAACAAATCCAGAACAGACACTATCTGTTCCATATGTGTTCCGCAAGGGGCCGCTGAAACAATAATACTGTTCAGAGGGTTGGCTGGCGCACGAGAAGCACGTCGCAGGCCGTGCCGGCGTCGATGGCGGGCGCATTGGGCGGGCGAATGAGCAAGCCTTCGGATTCGGCGAAAATCCGCATCATCGACGAATCCTGTTTATCGAAGGGCGTCACGCGCAGGCCACCGTCCGGGCCGCGGGTGATGCGGGACCGGACATAATCCTGCCGGTGATCGTTTTCCTTGATTGGCACGGCGGCGACGGCTTTGTGAAGACGATCTTTGGCCGGCAGATGGGCGAGGCGGCGCACCAGCGGCTCGAGGAAAAGCAGGGAGCAGACGAGGCTGGAGACGGGATTGCCGGGCAGGCCGACGATCTGGACATCGCCGAGGCGGCCGACCATCAGCGGCTTTCCGGGGCGCATGGCGATGCGCCAGAAATCGAGCTCCATGCCGGCTTCGCCGAGCACGGGTTGCACGAGATCGAAATCGCCGACGGAGGCGCCGCCGAGGGTGACGAGCACGTCGATGTCCAGGACGAGGGCCTTCTGCACGGCTTCGAGGATCGCCTGCTTCTCGTCGCCGACAATGCCGAGGTCGACGATCTCGGCGCCGGCAGCGCGCGCGATGGCGGAGACGCCATAGGTGTTGGAGGCGATGATCTGGCTGGCACCGGGCGGTGTGCCGGGCGTGACGAGTTCGTCGCCCGTGGCGAGCACGGCGATGCGGGGGTGGGCGTAGACGGTGAGCTCCGCATGGTTCATCGCGGCGGCGACGGTGAGGCGGCCGGCATCGAGCACGTCGCCGGTCTTGAGCAGCACGTCGCCTTCGGTGAAATCCTGGCCGCGC
>CBFGOD010000401.1:0-4321 GCA_965650295.1 uncultured Shinella sp.
GCACGGTGATGGCCTCGGGCGCATGGAAGCGGTGGCCATAGGTGACATTGCCGGCGACGATGCCGCCGACCTCGAAGGGCACGACGCGCGTCTCTTCGGTTTCCGAGCCGAAGGTGCAGACGATCGATTGCAGCGGGCGCACCCATTGCAGCGAGCCGGGCTTGGCCGAGCCGGCGCCGGAGCGCATCGGCTTCGGCCAGGGGAAATTCCTGATGATGCCGGGCATCACGCCGGCAATGATCTCATCCGCCGGACGGCCGGGCTTGACGACATGGGCAACGTAGAAATCACCCTTCTTCGGATCCGAGTGGACATGCGCCTCGGAAATCGAAGTGAGGCCCGCCTTGCGCAGAAAGCCCTGGATCGCCTGCTCGGGTGCGGAGGTCGCCGGTCCCTTGATATCCTCGCGCACATCGCTCGAACGGGCATTGAGGCCGCGGATGTCGAGCGTGAGGCGGCGCGGCGTCCAATATTCGCGCGCGCCCTCATAGGTCAGGCCCGCCTCGACCAGTGCATCGGTCAGGAGCTTCTTCAGGTCGCCTGCCGCCTTGCGCTGCATGCGGGCGGGAATTTCCTCGGAGCGGAGTTCAAGCAGAAGATCGGGCATCGGGGGTCACTGACTGGTGGTTTTTCGACTGGCCGGGGACTTAGCAAGCCCCGGCGCAAATGTCATCCGCCCAATGCCGAAAAGTCTACCAGCCGCCCCCGCCGCCACCGCCGCCGCCACCACCGGAGGAGCCGCCACCCGAGGAGAAGCCGGAGGACGAGCTTTTCGGCGGGTCGGGCAGCGAGGATGTCATGGTGCTCGCCATGGAGCCGGCAAAGCCGCCCATGCGATCGGAGAAGCTGCCGGAGGAGAAACTGTCGCCGTGATACCAAGCGGGGTGGTAGCTCGCCGCCGCACCGGCCGCAGCCGCTGCCAAAAGCCAGCGGTCGAAGGTCTCAGCCCAGGGCTTTTCCACGCCGAGCGCGACGGCATAGGGCAGCAAGGTCTCGAAATGGCGCGGCGACATATCAGGCACGCCGGCCATGTTCATTCGGTCCTTTTCGGCCAGCGTCAGATATTGCCGCAGGCCCTCGATACCATCCATCATCTTCCGTCCGAGCGGCGTGGGCGCCCCCATCAGGAAGAAGAAGACGAGATTTGTGACGACGATGCCGCCGATGGCGGCAAAGAGCGGCAGATGGCCGTTCGCCGCGCTGGTGGCAAAGAGCGCGATCGCGATGCCACCGAACACCGTGAGGAAGATGGTGCCGACAAAGGCGATGATGACGACGGCGACGATGCGGGCACCGAGCGACGATGACCGCTTGAAATTCTGCCCGAGCGCCACGGCGAAGATCGAAATGAAGACCGAGGCGAAGATCGGCACCACGACCAGCACGATGCCTTCCTCCGGCAGCGAGCCGAAGAGGAGGAGACCGGCAAGGCAGGCAAGCGACAGCAGAATGCCGCCGATCGCCTGCGGCCAGTTGGCGAGGTAATATTTGCGCCGGTGCTCCTTTTCCATCGCATCGCGGAAATCGTTGCCGAGCGTCTGCACGCGCTTGCCGTTCGATTTGTCGATGACGAGGCTGGAGCCCGCAGCCCCGAGCGCGCCGAGCAGGCCTTTTTCACCGGTCGGCAGATCGCCCGCGACGGGCTTGTCGGTCCTCGTCACGACGATGGATTTTTTCAGATCCTCGAGGTTCACCAAGCCCTTGACGGCCAGATTGAGGAAGGACGCGGACACCGCCGTCCAGCCCTGCCCGCCAAAACCCTTCTCGTCGATATAGTTGGCGAGGGCGGGCGAGATGCCTTCCGGCGCATCCCAGCGCGGCACGACGACGCCGGCAGGCGGATCGCGGCCGACGGAGGCCCAGGCCCAGAGATAATAGCCGACGACGAGGATGAGGCCGCCGAAGGCGAGGAAGGGGTTTCTGTTGTCCTTGAGGAACAACGCGCGTTCCTCCGCCGCCGTCGGCCTAGTGATGCTGCCGGCCGGCATCTTCACGCCGATCGTCAGCCCTTCCATGGCGCCGAGTTCGCGGGTGGTTTCGAAAAAGGCCTGGTTGCCGCGGTTTTCGGCGCGCGCATTCTTGTCCGTCGCACCGAGCGGACCGGTGAAATAGGTGAGCTCCTCAGGCTTCACGCCTTCCGGCAGGGTGACGGTCGCGGTCGCGCGGTGGATCGGGAAGGCCCACTCCGTGCCGGTGACGTTCCAGAACAGCTCGTCATGGCTATCGAAGAAGCGGATCTGCCGCGTCGTCTCATAGGTCAGGCGATATTGGTGGAAACCGGGATCGAGCAGCACGTCGGCCGAACCGAAATAGATGCGCACGCCGCGGCGGATGGTTTCCGTATGATAGGGCTCGGGCCTGCCGTCGCGCTCGACGCTCAGGATCTTGAAGCCGACCTCCAGCTCCCGTCCGTTCGCATCGACGAAGGTCAGCGGGAAATCGCGATAGATGCCGCGGCGGATCTGGTTGCCCTCGGCATAGACGCGGATCGTCTCCGCCACCGTCAGCGTACCGCTCTTCGCCACCGTGATATCGGAATTGTAGCGGTCGAAATATTCTTCCGCCCGCGCCGCGCCACCGACGAGGACGAAAAAGCACAGAGCCAGGAAAGCAGCAATCCGCGTCATAAAACGCTCCGGGATCAGAATTTCACGGTCGGCACGGCGCGGTCGGCCGGGTTGTCGATCTCGAAATAGGGCGCCTTGGCGAATTTGAAGACATTTGCCACGAGGTTCGACGGGAAGCTCTCGACCTTGACGTTGAGATCGCGCGCCGCACCGTTGTAGTAGCGCCGCGACATCTGGATCTCGCCTTCGGTGGTCTCCAGCGTCTGCTGCAATTCGGCGAAATTCTCGTTGGCCTTGAGGTCCGGATAGGCTTCGGCGAGCGCGAAGATGCGGCCGAGCGCCTGGCTCAGCATGCCCTCTGCGGCCGCACGGCCGGCAACATCGCCCGCCGGCACGGCCTGGGCGCGGTTGCGCAGCTCCACGACCTTTTCCAGCGTCTCCTTTTCGTGCGCGGCATAGCCCTTCACGGTTTCCAGGAGGTTGGGGATGAGATCGGCACGACGCTTCAGCTGCACGTCGATGCCCGACCAGGCCTCTTCCTTGACCTGGCGCGCACGCACGAGGCCGTTGTAGATGATGATGGCGTAGATGACGACAACAGCCGCAATTGCCAGACCGATCATGGGGTTCTCCGCTCCTCTGTTCTCTCGCTGAAACTTAGCACTCGCCGCGCCGCTGGAAAGCCCTTTCGGGGCCGGCGCCGGCAGTCCTTGCATCGATAGCATCACCACATTCGGGACCTGTCACCGCGGGAACCGCGCGCGGACGCGCTTTGGCCGATAGTCGCTTCATCGCCAACACGAACCTTGAAGCCACCGCCATGAAAGCCCTCATCTTCACCCTCAACGTCCTCGGTTTCACCGCCCTGTTTCTCGCCTACACGATTGGCGCCTCGGTCGACCGTCCGACGGGTGTACGCCGGGCTCTCCAGACCTATGCCGGCCAGCTCCCCACCGGCGCCTTCCCCACCCTGAAGCCCGTCTGGGAACTCGGCGTGAAGGTCTCCTCGCAGGCTTGAGGGTTTTCCTCCCAAAGCAAAAAAGCCATCCGGCAGGCCCGGATGGCTTTTTTGCTAGGTAGCGCATTCGAGTGCCGCCCGGACGGCGTATCCCCTCTATCGTCATCCTCGGGCTTGACCCGAGGATCCATCCACACCCGCTGAGTTTGCCGCGTAGATCCTCGGGTCAAGCCCGAGGATGACGGAGGAGAGGTGCGGTGGCGCCGGCAACCGAAAGAGCGGCCGTTCAGGCCGCGTCCTTGGCCCAGTTCACGCCGCCGGCATCTGTCAGCAAGAAGGCCTCGCCGCAGGCCTTGGCCAGCGTGCGCACGCGAAGGATATAGCTCTGGCGCTCGGTGACCGAGATCACGCCGCGCGCATCGAGCAGGTTGAAGACGTGGCTGGCCTTGATGCACTGGTCATAGGCCGGCAGCACGCACTTGTGCAGGCGCTGGTTATCGGCATCACCCGGCGCACCGGCGGCGAGCAGCGCGATACATTCCTTCTCCGCGTCGATGAAGTGACGGTGCAGCATGGCGGTATCGGCGAATTCAAAGTTGTGGCGGGAATATTCCTGCTCGGCCTGTAGGAAGACGTCGCCATAGGTGATCTTCTCATCACCCTCGCGGCCGTTGAAGTTCAGGTCGTAGACATTGTCGACGCCCTGCACATACATGGCGAGGCGTTCCAGACCATAGGTCAGCTCGCCGGCGACCGGCGCGCATTCGATACCGCAGACCTGCTGGAAATAGGTGAA
>CBFGOD010000402.1:0-4288 GCA_965650295.1 uncultured Shinella sp.
CGTGCACGCAGATAGATGGATTGGGCGAAGCTGTCGTCATTCGTCGCCGTCATGGCGCATCCTTCTTGTAGAGCTGTTCCAGGCGCTGGTCGGGCACGATCCAGAGCAGTGCGACCGCCGCATAGAGCACATGGGAAATCACCGGCGAGACAAAGGCAAGCCCGATCGCCGCGAGATAGAACACTGGCGAGAACCGCCCCTTGAAATCCCGCCCCAGCGCGCTGCGCACCCGCGCGGCATCCGGATGCACCGCAACGATGCGGATCTGCAGGATTTCATAGGCGATGGCCGTTAGAAGCAGGATCACGCCGTAGAGCGCCGTCGGGAGCGCATCCGAGGGGTTGTTGCCCATCCAGGCGGTGGCGAAGGGAATGAGCGACATCCAGAACAGGAGATGCATGTTCGCCCAGAGCACGCCGCCGCTGGCATTGCCGCAGATGGTCAGGAGATGATGGTGGTTGTTCCAGTAGATCGCCACATAGACGAAGCTCAGGAGATAGCCGAGGAAGATCGGCAGCATGGGAACCAGCGCCGCAAAGGTCGGCTCCTTGGGCACCGCAAGCTGCAACACCATGATCGTGATGATGATGGCGATCACGCCATCGCTGAAGGCTTCGAGCCGTCCCTTGTTCATACGCACCTCATGCCCATCTTCATTAGACATGACGCATGTTGCGCTGAGTCGCTACAGCAGTTTGCGTAACGTCAACCTGCCTGTTCTTCCTCGTGGCGGTGGCGCTCCTCTTCCGCCGCCGCGCGCTGCCGGCCCGTGCGGGCGGCGACGAGGTCGGCGGGTGAGGCATTGCCGCGGATAAGCTGGCGCCCGGCATAGATGCCGCCGACGGTTTCCAGCTCCAGCCGCTGGCGATCGACATCGCGGAACTCCTCGACCACCTCGGCCGCCAGATCCTCGTCCTCGCCGAGCGCCTTCAGCGTCTCCTGGCTGAAGATCATGGCGGATTCGAAGGTCTCGCGGATCTGGAAATCGACGCCGGCATGGATGAGATCGAGCGCATGGCCGCGGTCATAGGCGCGCGCCAGGACCGGCACGAGCGGGAATTCCTCGTGGACAATCTCGGCGATCTTCACCGCCGCTTCCTTGTCATCAAGGCAGATGAGGATTGCCCTGGCTGTCGAAGCGCCGGCCGCATGCAGGATATCGATGCGCGAGCCGTCGCCATAATAGACCTTGAAGCCGAAATCCGAGGCGTCGCGCACGAATTCCGCATCCTTGTCGATAAGCGAGAGCGTATAGCCGCGGGCGAGCAGCGGCTGGCTGACGATCTGGCCGAAGCGGCCGAAACCGATCATCAGCACCGTGCCCTCGACATTCTCCGGCAGCGTCAGCCCCTCGGTGGAAGGCTGCTGCTTCGGCACGATGCGGTCGTGCAGGATGACCATCAGCGGCGTCAGGATCATCGAGATGATGATCGTCGCCGTCAGGATGGCGTTTTCCTCGCCATCGAGGATGCCGGCGGCAACGGCGGCGGCATAGAGCACGAAGGCGAATTCGCCGCCCTGCGCCATCAGCACCGCGCGCTCAAGGCTTTCGCTGTGGCAGGTGCCGAGCAGGCGCGCGACGATATAGATCAGCAGCGTCTTCGCCACCATGTAGCCGATGACGCTCGCCACCACGAGCTGCCAGTTGGCAGCGATGACCGAAAGGTCGATCGCCATGCCGACGCCGAGGAAGAACAGGCCAAGCAGGATGCCGCGGAACGGCTCGATATCGGCCTCCAGCTGATGGCGGAAGGCCGATTCGGAGAGAAGAACGCCGGCAAGGAAGGCGCCCATCGCCATGGAGAGCCCGGAGACCTGCATGGCGAGCGCCGATCCGAGCACCACCAGCAGTGCCGCCGCCGTCATCACCTCGCGCGCACCGGAGGCGGCAAGCACCCTAAACAGCGGATTGAGCAGATAGCGCCCCGCCAGGACCAGCGCGACGATGGCGCCGATGGCGATGCCGACGGAGAGCCAGCGGTCGGAGGCATCCGTCGCCGCCGCTCCCGTGCCGAGCAGCGCGACGATGGCGAGCAGCGGTACGATGGCGAGATCCTCGAAGAGCAGGATCGCGATGATACGCTGACCTTTCAGCGTCGACATGGTGCCGCGCTCCTGCAGCATCTGCATGACGATGGCGGTGGAGGTCAAAACGAAGCCGGTGCCGGCAACGAAGGAGGGAATGAGCGGAAAGCCGAAGGAAAGGCCGATGCAGGTGAGTGCGGCCATGGCGCCGATGACCTGCACCGCGCCGAGCCCAAAAATGTCCTTGCGCATGCCCCAGAGCCGCGAGGGCTGCATTTCAAGCCCGATGATGAAGAGGAACATCACGACGCCGAGTTCGGCAACATGGATGATCGCCTGCGGATCGGCGAAGAAACCGAGGCCGAAGGGGCCTATAGCAAGGCCGGCCGCGAGATAGCCGAGCACCGAGCCGAGGCCGATCTTCTTGAAGACCGGCACGGCGGCCACACCGGCCGCCAGGAGCACCACCACTTGCGTGAGATCGTTTGCGTTCGCTTCTGCTGCCAAGGGGCTCTCCGTTCGCTTGCGGTGGACGCGCCCTTTGGCAGTCCTGAAATTATCGCGGCTTTTCCGACATATCGCGGCTCATGCCCTTCTCCGCAAGGTCGCGCTTGTATTCGGCAAAGAGTGTTTCGCCCTTTTCCCCGAGTTCCCTGAGATAGGACCATGTGAAGATGCCGGTATCATGAAAATCGTCGAAGCCGATGCGCACGGCATAATTGCCGGTCGGCGTCATGGCGATGATCGCGACATTGCGCTTGCCCGGCACGGTCACCTTCTGGCCCGGTCCGTGGCCCTGCACTTCCGCGGAGGGAGACAGAACACGCAGCATCTCGGCGGAAAGGTCGAAGCTCGCGCCGTCGTTGAAGGTGACGAGAAGGCGCTGGCGGTCCTTGGAAACGCGCAGTTCGGTCGGCCAGAGATCGCTCATGTCCATGCCCTTTCCTATTCGATTTCGCGAAGGACTATGCCGCAAGCCGGGGATGTGCAAGGCGGAAAATACTGTCATAATCGCCGCATCGGCTTGACGCTGCGCCTCGCGCGCACGACATGTCGGTGATGGAGGACGTGTTTTGAATTCCTATGCAGGCCCCTGGAACGGCGCAGACCCCGTTGCGCAATCCGCAGCCCCGATGATCGACCCCTTCGGGCGGGCGGTCACCTATCTGCGCGTTTCCGTGACGGATCGCTGCGACTTCCGCTGCACCTATTGCATGGCGGAAAACATGACCTTCCTACCGAAGAAGGACCTGCTCACGCTGGAAGAGCTGAACCGGCTCTGTTCCGCCTTCATCGCCAAGGGCGTGCGCAAGCTGCGGCTCACCGGCGGCGAGCCGCTGGTGCGCAAGAACATCATGCATCTGGTGCGTGAACTCGGCTGCCATGTGCATGCCGGCACGCTGGACGAACTGACGCTGACCACCAACGGCTCGCAGCTCGCCAAACATGCCGCCGAGCTCGCCGATTGCGGCGTACGCCGCATCAATGTTTCGCTCGACACGCTCGATGCCGACAAATTCAAGACGATCACGCGCTGGGGCGACCTGTCCAAGGTCATCGAAGGCATCGACGCCGCGCAGGCCGCCGGCCTGAAAATCAAGATCAACGCCGTCGCCCTGAAGGACTTCAATGATAAGGAAATTCCCGACCTGATGCGCTGGGCGCATGGCCGCGGCATGGACCTGACCCTCATCGAGACCATGCCGATGGGCGAGATCGAGGAAGACCGCACCGACCGCTACCTGCCGCTCTCGGAAATGCGCGCCCGCCTCGCCGAACAGTTCACGCTGACCGAAAACGCCTACCGCACCGGAGGCCCGGCGCGTTATGTGACGGTCGAGGAAACCGGCGGCCGCCTCGGCCTCATCACGCCGATGACGCATAATTTCTGCGAGAGCTGCAACCGCGTGCGCGTCACCTGTACCGGCACGCTCTATATGTGCCTCGGCCAGAACGACGCCGCAGACCTTCGCCTGCCGCTGCGCGCCTCCGAAGACGACGCCCTGCTCTCACAGGCCATCGACGAAGCGATCACCCGCAAGCCCAAGGGCCACGATTTCATCATCGACCGACGCAACCGCCCCGCCGTCGCCCGACATATGAGCGTCACGGGCGGCTGAAAGCCCTTCAAACAAAACGGCCGGGCTCTCGCCCGGCCGTTTTGTTTGATGCGTCACGATAGCTCAAGCCGCGTAATGCCGGCCGTAACCGCCGTCTTCCCGCATATCGAGATCGCGCGTCTTGAAGTGATCGATCTTCTGGT
>CBFGOD010000403.1:0-4285 GCA_965650295.1 uncultured Shinella sp.
TCCCGCATTTCCGAAATGTCGAAGTTCGAGACACCCCAGGCGCCGATCTTGCCTTGCGCTTTCAGCGTCTCGAAGGCCTCCACCGTCTCGGAGAAAGGATGGCGGCCGCACCAGTGCAGGAGGTAGAGCTCGATATGGTCGGTGCCGAGCCGCTTGAGGCTGGCTTCACAGGCGGCGACCGTGCCCGCGCGGCTGGCATTGTAGGGCAGGACCTTGCTTACGAGGAACACCTCGTCGCGCCGTCCTTTGATGGCCTCGCCGACAACTTCCTCCGCACCGCCATCGGCATACATTTCCGCCGTGTCGATGACGGTCATGCCGAGATCGAGGCCGGCGCGCAGGCTTGCGGCCTCCTCGGCCATCGATGCCTCGCCTTCGCCCATATGCCAGGTGCCGAGACCAAGGGCGGGGACCTGTCGTCCGCCGGGAAGGGTGACTGCCGGTAGTTCCGCTTTCATGCTGCACTCCACGAGAGACGCCATACATCAGCAATCCGAATTGTATGTATGACAAGAATTGGCTGGTCGTCGCCAAGAGATGGACTATCAATCGGAAAAAACAATCCGGATCACAAGAGACTGCCATGCAGATCGAAATCTTTCTGGCGCTGCTGGTCTTCGCCTTCACGACATCCATCACGCCCGGTCCGAACAATATGATGCTGTTCGCCTCGGGCGTGAATTTCGGTTTCGTGCGCACGATCCCGCATATGTGCGGCATCGGTGTCGGCTTTCTCGTGCTGCTGCTGGCCGTCGGTTTCGGGCTCGGCGCGCTGCTGGAGGCCGTGCCGCTGGTCTATACGGTGCTGAAATTCGCCGGCGGCGCCTATCTCGTCTGGATCGCCTGGAAGATCGGCACGTCGCGCTCGCTCGGCGAGGGCAAAACCGGCGCACGGCCGATGAGCTTCCTCGAGGCCGCCGCCTTCCAGTGGGTCAATCCGAAGGCCTGGGTCATGGCCGTTTCCGCCATGGCGACCTATACGAATTCGGCCAATTACACGATGAGCGTGCTGATCGTCGGGATTGCCTTCGCCATCGTCAATTTCCCGAGCGTCTCGACCTGGGCCGGCTTCGGCTCGGCACTGCGCGAGTGGCTGTCCGTTCCGGTCCGGCTGAAATGGTTCAACATCACCATGGCGCTGCTGCTCGTCGCCAGCCTCTGGCCGATGCTGCGCTAGGGGCGTATGAGTTGGCAAGGCGGAGAGACAGCCATGTCGCATGATCACGACCACGACGACCATCACCACCATGACAACCATTTCTCGTCTATGGAAGCGCGGGTTCGCGCGCTGGAAACCATCCTGACGGAGAAGGGACTGATCGATCCCAAGGCGATCGACGTCATCGTCGAGACCTATGAGACGAAGATCGGCCCGCGCAACGGTGCCCGCGTCGTGGCCAAGGCCTGGACGGAGCCGGATTTCGCCGACTGGCTGAAACGGGATGCGACGGCGGCCATCGCCAGCCTCGGTTATACCGGCCGGCAGGGCGAGCATATGCGGGCGGTGTTCAACGATGGCGAGACGCACAATCTCGTCGTCTGCACTTTGTGCTCCTGTTACCCCTGGTCCGTGCTCGGCCTGCCGCCCGTCTGGTACAAGGCACCGGCCTATCGCTCGCGCGCCGTTATCGATCCGCGCGGCGTTTTGGCGGAATTCGGCGTGACCTTGCCGGAGGATCAGAAAATCCGCGTCTGGGATTCGACGGCCGAACTGCGCTACCTCGTCGTGCCGCAGCGCCCCGAAGGCACCGAGGGGCTGGATCAGGAAGCGCTGGCCGATATCGTGACGCGTGATGCCATGATCGGCACCGGGTTGGCGCTGGCGCCGGAGGCGCGGCCATGAACGGGCCACACGATCTCGGCGGCCAGCATGGTCTCGGTCCCGTCGCGCCGGAACCGAACGAGCCGTATTTTCATGGCGACTGGGAAAAGCGCGCTTTGGGCCTGACGCTGTCCTGCGGTGCCTTCGGCGCCTGGACGATCGACGAGAGCCGGCATGCGCGCGAAAACATCCCGCCGGCCACCTATCTCGCTGCGAGTTACTACGAGATCTGGATCCGCGCGCTCGAAATGCTGCTGCAGCGCCATGGATTTGTTAGCGGCGAGGAACTGTCCGAGGGCCGCATGCTGGAAAAGGGCGCCGCGCCGAAGCGTGTGTTGAAGGCGGATATGGTGCCCGCCGTGCTTGCCAAGGGCGGTCCCTGCGACCGGCCGGTGGAGGCCGCACCGCGTTTTGCCGCCGGCGCCCGCGTGCGCACCCGCAATTTCAACCCGACGACCCACACGCGCCTGCCGCGTTATGCCCGCGACAAGGTCGGCGTGGTCGAGACCGTGCAGGGCTCTTTCGTGTTTCCCGACGACAATGCGCATGGCAAGGGCGAGAGCCCGCAATGGGTCTATACCGTCGTTTTCGAGGGCGGCGAGATCTGGGGCGAGGGTGCCGCACCCGGTCTGACCGTCTCCATCGATGCCTGGGAGAGTTACCTTGAGCCGGTGTGAGACGCTTGCCGATTCACCCGGCTTGCCGAAATCCGCCGAGGGTGATCCGGTCTTCGCCGAGCCCTGGCAGGCACAGGCTTTTGCGATGACGGTGCGGTTGCACGAGCAGGGCGTGTTTTCCTGGGCCGAATGGGCCGAGGCGCTGTCGCGTGAGGTGCATCGACCCGGCCGTGCCGTCGATGGCGCCGATTATTTCGAGTGCTGGGTGGCGGCCCTGTCTTCGCTGCTTTCCGAGCGTGGCGTGGCAAGCGAGGCGGAACAATCAGCGCTTTCCGATCGCTGGGCGCGCGCGGCCGAAGCGACGCCGCATGGGAAGCCCATTCTTCTCGAGAACGCCGGCTAGATCCTGTCTGCCACGAAGCGGGCGAGCCACGGGCCGATGAAGGTTACGAGAATCAGCCGTGCCGTCTGCAAGGTCATGACGAAGGCGATGTCGACATTGGCGGAGGCGGCGATGACGGCGACGGAATCGAGGCTGCCGGGGCTGGTGGCGAGATAGGCCGTCAGCGGATCGACGCCGAGCAGAAAGACGAGCGCTGCCGCGAGTAGACCTGAGAAACAGAGCAGCGCGACGATGGACAGCACTGTTGGCAAGAGGGCGCGGCGCGCATGCAGGAGGATGGCGCGCGTGAAGCCGAGGCCGATATTCCAGCCGAGCAGCGCAAACGCGATGACCAGCAGCCATTGCGGCAGGATGATCGTGACGGTGCCTGACGTGTTGAGCACCGAGGCAAGCGCAAAGGGCAGCAGGAAGGCGCCGGCCGGGATGCGCAGCTTCTGAGCGGCAAAGCCGGCGAGAGTGCCGATGACCAGCATCGCAACGAGCGGAAGCAGGGGCACCGGCTCGAACCAGGCATGCGGCGGCGCGACCGCACCTTCATGGCCGGCAAAATGCGCGACCAGCGTGGCAAGGCTCGCGACGAACAGCACGCGCAGATATTGCATGAAGGCGACGAGGCGCATGTCGGCGCCATAGGCTTCCGCCATCATCAGCATGGAGGAGGCCGCACCCGCCGAAGACCCCCAGATCGCGGTCGTTCCGGGCAGGACGCCGGTGCGCGCGATCATCCAGCCGCTGAAGGCGCTGACCGCGATGACCGAAAAGACGACGGCGAGGATGAGCAGCCAGTTGTTGAGGAAGGTGGCGACGAAATCCTGCGACACCGTGCCGGCGATCATCAGGGCCAGAACGATCTGTACGACGAAGAAGCAGAAACGCGGCAGGCGGATCGTTCCGCCGGCGAGCGCCACGACGATGCCGGCAAGCATTGGGCCGATCATCAGCGCCGCCGGAAAGCCCGTCATGTAGAGCGGCGTGGTCGTTACCAGCGACAGGCCGGCAACGCAGGCCCATTGCAGGGCGGCCGGCAGCTGTCCGAGACCGGCGGGCCGGGATGCGGTTTCGTCTGGATTCGGGGAGGCGGGGGACACATCATCGCTCCGTGGATCGGGTTTTCCATACAGCGGCAACACCGTGGGGAACAGGGCTAAAACAGGGGGTAGGCGGATTGTAGGGCCGGTGAACGGGGTCTCGCCCCTTGCTTCGCGGGCGCGAATCCTGCCAAGTCCGGGCATGGAATTCGCACCCCAACAGGATGAAGCGCTCAAGGCCGTCGCAAAGTGGCTGAAGGATGGGCGCGAGCCGCTTTTCCGGCTGTTCGGCTATGCCGGAACGGGCAAGACGACGCTGGCGCGGCATTTCGCCGAAAATGTCGATGGCGAGGTGCTGTTTGCCGCCTTCACCGGTAAGGCGGCGCAGGTGCTGCGCTCCAAGGGCGCGAGCAAT
>CBFGOD010000404.1:0-4270 GCA_965650295.1 uncultured Shinella sp.
CTTCTGGCCGTGCTGCATGGAACAGGCGGAGTGATAGGCGACCGTCAGGCCTTTGGCCTCCTGCTGCGGCAGGCCGAGGGTCGCGAGGTATTCGGTGATGTCCTTCGCGAGCGCCGAGACACGCGCCGCCTTCTCCGCATAATCGGGGTCGAGGCGCAGCATGAAGCCGTAGTCCTTGATCGTCGTGCCGCAGCCGGAGGCCGTGATGATGATCGCATCGAGCCCACCCTTTTCGATCTCGCCGAGCCAGACATCGACATTGCGCCGTGCCGCCTCCAGCGCCTGCGCCTCGCGGCCCATATGGTGGACGAGCGAGCCGCAGCAGACCTCGCCCGCCGGCGCCACGACCTCCACGCCGAAACGGGTGAGCAGGCGGATCGTCGCCGCGTTGATCTCGGGCTTCAGCACCGGCTGGGCGCAGCCGGAGAGGATCGCGACCCGCCCGCGGCGCATGCCTTCCGCCGGATGCGTGCCGGGCCTTGTGCTGTCGGACGCTTTCGGCAGTTTGCGCGGCGCAAGGTCGAGCATCACGCCGAAGGGTTCGAGCGGCTTGAAGCGCTTCAGAAGACGGGCAAAGGGACGGCCGAGGTTTGCCGCCTTCAGCGCCAGGCGGAAACGGTTCGGATAGGGCAGCGTCGCAGCCAGCACGGCGCGCGTCAGCCGGTCCCAGAACGGACGCCGGTAGGTCTCTTCGATATGCATGCGGGCGTGGTCGACGAGGTGCATGTAATCGACGCCCGAGGGACAGGTCGTCGTGCAGGAGAGGCACGACAGGCAGCGGTCGATATGGGTCACCACTTGCGCATCGGCCGGGCGGCCGTTTTCCAGCATGTCCTTGATGAGATAGATGCGGCCGCGCGGGCTGTCGAGCTCGTTGCCGAGCGTCACATAGGTGGGACAGGTGGCGGTGCAGAAGCCGCAATGTACGCATTTGCGCAGGATCTTTTCAGATGTCGCGACATGCGGATCGGCAAGCTGCTCGGCGGTGAAGTTGGTTTGCATCAGCGGGCGCCCTCCGAGGCCGCGACATACCCCCCTCTGCCCTGCCGGGCATCTCCCCCACAGGGGGGGAGATCGGCGGGGGGCAAGGCGGTGCCACGATTCAATCTCCCCCCTTGTGGGGGAGATGCCCGGCAGGGCAGAGGGGGGTGCGCGGCATACTCGATCATCGATACAGTCCTCACCCCATCATCCGCGACACGAACAAACCATTCGGATCGAAACTCGCCTTCACCCGCGCCTGCAACAAAGTCACCGCCTCCGCCTGCGGCTGGAACGCCTGTGTCGCGGCCAGCACTTCGGGACGTGCCCTGAGAAGCGTCGCGTGCCCGCCGCCGACAGCCTTGACGTAGCGGCGCAGGAGTGCTGCCTCGGGATCGGATTCCATGCGCAGCCAGACGAGGCCGCCCTGCCAGTCGTAGAAGGCATCGACGCCGATTTCCAGGCGCAATGCCGCGACGAGCTGCTGGCCGGCGATGGGCGCGACCGAGACACGCCAGAGCGGGCGCGGCGTGCCGTCGGCATAGGGCGCGCCATCGCGGATTTCGCGCCAGAGGCGTTTCGTACCCTCGGCCTCCAGGCGGGAAACGACGCCGAAACGGGCCATGGCGGACACGAGCTTTTCACTGCGCACCGCGACGGAGGCCGAGAGCCCTTCGAGGCGCAGCACGGTGGCGGCGCCCGGCGGCAGCGCACCACCAATGAAGCGGCCCCGCACGCTTTCGGGCAGATGCGCTGCCCCCGAGACCTCCACCGAGAGCGACATGGCCGTCGCCATCGCGGCAGCGGCTTCGGCATCGTTGAGATCGGAGACGACGATGCTGGCCGATGTTTCCGGCACCGGCAGCAGGCGGAAGGTGACCTCCGTCAGCAGCGCCAGCGAACCGTGCGAACCGGCAAGCAGCTTGACGAGATCAAGCCCGGTGACGTTCTTCATCACCCGTCCGCCGGCCTTGACGATCTCGCCCCTGCCGTTGACGAAGCGCACGCCGAGCAGGCTGTCGCGCGCCGCCCCCGCCGTCAGGCGGCGCGGGCCGGAGGCATTGGTGGCAAAGACGCCGCCGATCGTCGGAATACCGGAGGAGCCGAGCACGCCGCGCAGGTCGTTCGGCTCGAAGGCGAGCATCTGGCGCTTTTCAGCCAATGCGGCTTCCACCACCTCGAGTGGCGTGCCGGCGCGGGCCGTCATGGTCATTTCGGCGGGGTTATAGGCGACGATGCCGTTTAGGCCGCGAGCGGAGAGCACATCGGCGCCATCGGGCGGGCCGTGCAGGCTGCGCGTGCCGCCGCCCCTGATCACGAAGGGGGATTTCGAGAGGCTGGCGACCTGGACGAGACGGCTTGCAGCATCCTCGGAAAGCGGTTCGTGGATCGGTGTCATCAGGCGGGGCGCCCTTCGAGCGGGAAGACTTTGGACGGGTTGAGCAGCCATTGCGGATCGAAGGCGGCGCGCACCGCCATCTGCTGGGCAAGATCGGCATCGCTGTATTGATGGCGCATCAGGTCGCGTTTCTCGATGCCCACACCATGTTCGCCGGTAAGGCAGCCGCCGACATCGACGCAGAGTTTCAGGATCTCGTTACCGGCGGCCTCGGCCTTGGCGGCATCCTCGGGATCATTGGCGTTGAACAGGATCAGCGGATGCATGTTGCCGTCGCCGGCATGAAAGACATTGGCGACGCGTAATCCGTATTTTTCGACGATCTCGGCGGTGCCGCGCAGCACGGCGGGCAGCTGGCCGAGCGGCACGGTGCCATCCATGCAGATATAGTCGGCGATGCGGCCGGTGGCGCCGAAGGCGGACTTCCGCCCTTTCCAGATGAGCGCCGCCTCGGTGGCCGACTGGCTTTCCTTGACGACCTTGACGCCGTGGCGGCCGGCGATCTCGATGATGCTGGCGAGCATGGTATCCATCTCCGCCTCCGAGCCCTCGACCTCGACGATCAGGAGCGCCTCGACGTCCATGGGATAACCGGCATGGGCGAAGGCCTCGCAGATTTCGATGGCCGGCTTGTCCATGAATTCGATGGCGACGGGAATGATGCCGGCCGCGATGACATCGGCCACGCAGGCGCCTGCCTCTTCCGAACTGTCGAAGCCGAACAGCACCGGGCGCGCGCCCTCCGGCCTGGCGATAAGGCGCACCGTCGCCTCCGTGACGATGCCCAATTGCCCCTCGCCGCCGCAGACGACGCCGAGAAGATCGAGCCCGCCGGCATCCAGCGCCTTGCCGCCGAGATCGAGGATCGTGCCGTCGACCATGACAAGCTTGACCCCGAGCAGGTTGTTGGTCGTCACGCCGTATTTCAGACAGTGCGCGCCGCCGGAATTCATGCCGATATTGCCGCCGATCGTACAGGCGAGCTGCGAGCTTGGATCCGGCGCATAGAAATAGCCGTCGGCGGAAACGGCCTCCGATATCGCGAGATTGGTGACGCCGGCCTGCACCGTCGCGGTGCGGTTGGCGAAATCCACGTCCAGGATGCGCGACATCTTGGAAAGGCCTATGACGACCGCATCCTCCTGCGGGATGGCTCCACCCGAAAGCGAGGTTCCCGCACCGCGCGGCACGACGGGCACGCCGTAACGATGGCAATATTTGAGTACCGCCGCGACCTGCTGCGTCGTCTCCGGCAGTGCGACGGCAAGCGGCAGCCGGCGATAGGACACAAAGGCATCCGTTTCGAAGGGCACCAGTTCGCGCGGTTCATGCACGAGGCAGCCGGGCGGCAGGAGATCGACGAGATCGGCAACGATTTCACCACGGCGCGACAGCACCGATGCCCGCGGCGCGAGAAACCCGATCTGATCCATTCCTAATCTCCGCACTCAAGTGGTCTGTTTTCTTTACCACTTCCTATTGAGAGGTGCAAATGCTAAGCATTTTGTCCGCTTAGGCAATCATTGGACACGGCTGCATGACCAATCTCGGTGACCTCGAAATCTTCTCCCGCGTCATCTCCATGGGAAGTATGTCGGCAGCGGGGCGGGCGCTCGGTCTATCCCCAGCCGTCATCTCCAAACGCATCAAGCGATTGGAGGAGCGGCTCGGCACGCGGCTGTTCCAGCGCACGACGCGGCAAATCTCGCTGACCGAGGCCGGGCAAGGGTTCTACGAACGCATCGTCGGCATTCTCTCGGGCATCGAGGAGGCGGAAGCCTTCGCCTCCGGCCGGTCGGGCGCCGTGCGCGGCACGCTGAGGATTTCCGCCCCCACCTCGTTCGGCCGCATGCATATCGCACCGAACCTCAAGGGCTTCATGGACGACCA
>CBFGOD010000405.1:0-4259 GCA_965650295.1 uncultured Shinella sp.
GATGCTGCTATAGCTCAGGGGTAGAGCACTCCCTTGGTAAGGGAGAGGCCGAGAGTTCAAATCTCTCTAGCAGCACCATTCTTTCTCCCCGTTTTTGCATTTTCCAGGCTGCTTGCGGTCGTCTTCTTGCGCGCCTGGCCCGGCGGTTCGCCGACGATGCGTTTGAAGGCGCGGGCGAAGGCGGCCTGGGAGCCGAAGCCGAGACGGCGGGCGGCAGTGTCGATGGCGAGCTTGTCGCGGCGGAACCATTGTTCGGCAAGCCGCATGCGCAGCGCGAGTACATAGCGCTGCGGGGTGACCCCTGTTACCTCAACGAAGCGCTTGGCGAAGACCGAGCGGGAGCTGCCCATTTCCTGCGCCATGTCGGCAAGTGTCCAGTTGCGGCCGGGTTCGCGGTGCAGGGCGGCAATGACGCGGCCGAGGCGCGGGTCGCGCAAGGCCTCGACCCAGCCGGTCGCGTCGCCGCAGCCGCATTCCACCCAGCCGCGCACGATGGAGGCGGCGATGACATCGGCGAGGCGGGCGAGGATGCCGGCCGAGCCCACGCGCTCCTCCGCCATTTCCCGCTCCATCGCACCCAGCAGCGGCATCAGTTCCGGCTGGCGGCCGATCAGCGCGCCGACGGACATGATCTGTGGCATCAGGCTGACGAGTGGATGCAGCGTGTCCAGCTCGAATTCCATGCGGCCGGTAAAGATGAGGGTGTCGCTCTCCCGGTCCGCGGATTTGATGCACGCTTCCACCGCCTCGACTTCGGGGCAGAGCGGCTTGTGCGTGTAGCTCTCGTAGTCGCGCATCCGGACATTCGGGCCGGTGACGATTTCGTGTGCCTCGCCACGCGGCAATAGCACGGCGTCGCCGCAGCCGAGAGGGCGCTCGGCTTGGCCCGGCGCGCGCAAGATGACCTTGCCGCGCGCGATGAAGTGGAAACGGGCTTCCGGTCCCGCGGCAAAGCGGATGCCGAAGGGCGGGGTCAGTTGCAGGCGGCCGTAGCTGGCGCCGCGCAGGCGCATGCCCATCAGAAGCTCGCTGACGGGATCATGCGCATTTTGGGTCGGGTCGGACGATCGATCAAACATTGCGGATAAAATGGCATTGTACGTCCCGTGTTTCAACCCATCTTTCCAGCACGCACCTGCAACAGGAAAGGGATGGCAGATGACGGATGCAACAATATCAGTGCCCGAGAGCGAGGCCGAGGCCCGCCCGGCCTGGGGAGCCGTGCTCGCCATGACGCTCGGCGTGTTCGGGCTGGTGGGAGCGGAATTCCTGCCGGCGAGCCTTTTGACACCGATGGCGGGCGATCTCGGAATTTCCGAGGGCATGGCGGGGCAGGCGGTGACGGCGACGGCCGCCGTCGCGCTGGTGACGAGCCTTGTCATCACCGTGGTGACCCGCAAGCTCGACCGCCGGCTGGTGCTGCTTGGGCTTTCGGTACTCCTGATCTTTTCCAACCTGCTCGTGGCGATGTCATCGAACCTGCCCATGCTGCTTGCCGGCCGCGTGCTGCTCGGCATGGCGCTTGGCGGCTTCTGGACGCTTTCGGCCGCGACTATGATGCGGCTGGTGCCGGAGGCGCTGGTGGCGAAGGCACTGTCGGTGATGTTCCTCGGGGTGTCGCTGGCGACGGTCTTTGCAGCCCCGGTCGGCAGCTATGTCGGCGATATCGTCGGCTGGCGAAATGTCTTTCTGGGGGCGGCCGTGCTTGGTGCGCTGGCGCTTGTCGTGCAGCTGGCCACGCTGCCCTCGCTGCCGCCGCGCGGTCATTCGCGCTTCGGCACGCTGGTGGAAGTGCTGGCACGGCCGGGCGTCGGTTTTGCCATGCTGGCGATCCTGCTTGTCTTTACCGGCCACTTCGCCTTCTTCACCTATATAAGGCCATTCCTCGAAACGGTGACGGGCGTCGGCGTCGAGGGCGTTTCGGGCATGCTGCTTGGTTTCGGCATCGCCACCTTCTTCGGCAATTATCTCGGTGCCGTGCTGCTTGAACGCTCCATGCGCTTCACGCTGACGATCATGCCGCTCGTCATGGGATCGCTTTCCGCCTTCGGCGGCAGCCTCGCCGGCGATGCGGCCATGGTCGCGCTCTGGGGCCTCGCCTTCGGCGCGGTGCCGGTCGCCTGGTCGACCTGGATCACGCGGGCCGTGCCGGATGAAGCGGAAAGTGCCGGTGGCCTCTTCGTCGCCGCGATCAACTTCGCGATTGCGACGGGGGCAGCGGCCGGCGGTGCCCTGTTTGATGCCAATGGCGTGTCGAGCGTCTTCGTCGCCAGCGGCGTCGCCCTCTTCCTCGCTGCGCTCACCATCGTCTCGACGGTGCGTACAAAGCCTGCCTGATTGTTCGGGATGGCGGCGTCTCGTCGCCATCCCCGCTCGTTTCCGTGTTGTTATTCCCGCCCTGTTCCCGCCCGCCCTTTTCGCGTTACAACGTCCACCGAGGATTTTGGAGGAGCGGCGCGTGACGGCAGGTGATTTTTCGCGGGGGACGTTTGTCGGGCGCGTCTGGCGGCCGGATGTGCAGGGGCCGGCGGTGGTGGTGCTGAGGGATGGCAAGCTTTGCGACATCACCTCGAAGGATGTCCCGACCATTCGGGACTTGCTGGAAAAGGACGACCCGGTCGCGATCGCCCGTGCGGCACCATGCGAATCGCTCGGCACGCTCGATGCCGTGCTGGAGGCTTCCATCGAGGGCGCCGGCAATTTCTCGCGCCTGCATCTGCTTGCCCCCTGCGATCTGCAGGCCGTGAAGGCCTGCGGCGTGACCTTTGCCCGCTCTATGATCGAGCGCGTGATCGAGGAAAAGGCGGCCGGCAATCCGGCGCTGGCGGAAAAGGTGCGCGGGCGGGTCACCGCGATCATCGGTGATAGCCTGCGCGATCTGAAGGCGGGTTCGGAAGCGGCTGCCAAGGTCAAGGCGGCGCTGATCGAGGAGGGTGTCTGGTCGCAATATCTCGAGGTGGGTATCGGGCCGGATGCGGAGGTGTTCACCAAGGCACCGGTCCTGTCGTCCGTCGGCTGGGGCGCGTCGGTCGGGCTGCACCCGGTTTCCAAATGGAACAATCCGGAGCCGGAAATCGTGCTGGCCGTCGATAGTGCGGGTCGCGTCAAGGGTGCGACGCTGGGCAACGACGTCAACCTGCGCGATGTCGAGGGGCGCTCGGCGCTGCTGCTCGGCAAGGCGAAAGACAACAACGCCTCCTCCGCCATCGGTCCCTTCATCCGGCTGTTCGACGAAACCTACTCCATTGATGATGTGCGCAAGGCTGATCTCGATCTCCTGATCGAAGGCGAAGATGGTTTCGTGCTGAAGGGCCGCAGCACGATGCGCGAGATCAGCCGCGACCCGCTCGATTTGGTCGCGCAGACCATCGGCAAGCATCATCAATATCCCGATGGCTTCATGCTGTTCATGGGCACGCTGTTTGCGCCGGTCGAGGATCGCGATGCGCCGGGGCAGGGCTTTACGCACAAGACGGGCGACCGCGTGGTGATTTCCAATGCGGAACTCGGGTCGCTTGCCAATATGGTGCGCCTCTCCACCGAATGCCCGCCCTGGACCTTCGGCATCGCCGCGCTGATGCGCAATCTCTCCTCGCGCGGGCTGATCTGAGATGGCCGAGGGCGTGCTGGACGAGACGAGCCGCAAGATCCTGCGTCTGCTGCAAAGCGAGCCGGAGTTGACCGTCGCCGAGATCGGCAAGCGCGTGGGCTTGAGCCATACGCCCTGCTGGCGGCGCATCAAGGAGATGGAAAAGCAGGGCATCATCCGCGGCCGCATCATTGCCGTCGAACCAAGGATGGTCGGCTTCGAGGTCTCGGTTTTCTGTTTCGTGCGGCTGAAGCAGCATGACGAGGCGACGCTACTGGAGTTCGAAAAGGCCGTCAAGAACATGCCCGAGGTCGTGCAGTGCTATTCCATGACCGGCGACCACGATTATGTGCTGCGCGTGCTGACGAGCAATGTGCGGCAATATGAGGAAATTCTGAAGAAGGCGCTGCTGCGTCTTCCCGGCGTCGGTTTCGTCAATTCCAGCTTCGCGCTCGACGAGCTCAAGAACACGCACCGGGTTCCGATCTGACGCCGCAAGAGGATAGCTTTGCATTTGCCGGCCGCTTTTGCGGATGGCATCCCAAAACGATGATTTTTCAGGGTCAAAATAAGGACCCGCTCCTCCCAATCCCTGCGTAAGCTCCTACATTATGGAGGATGGCTTTCGTGGAGGAGGGCCATCGAGGAGGAAGTCATGCTGAAGCAGAGC
>CBFGOD010000406.1:0-4230 GCA_965650295.1 uncultured Shinella sp.
GGCCAAGGCTGGTCAGCAGCTCATAGTCGATGGTGCCGCCGGCAAGCGCCACGTCCTGGATCGGCATGTTCTTGCCGAAGACCTCGATGAAATCGCCCGCACGCACGCTGCCGGCCGGCAGGCCGGTGACGTCGAAATGGGTGAGGTCCATGGTGACGCGGCCGATGAGCGGCACGGTGTGGCCATGCAGCACGCCGCTCGCACCGGGAATATTGGCCTTGCGCAGCGGCACGCCGGAGCCGGAGAGGCTGCGCATATAGCCGTCGGCATAGCCCAGGGCCGCGACGGCAATCCGCGTATCGCGTGTGAACACCGTGGAGGCGCCGTAGCTGACGCTCTCGCCCGCTTTCGCCTCGCGCACCTGAAGAATGCGCGCCTCAGCGGTCACGACCGGCTTCATCGGGTTCGGCACGTCGTTGGCGGCTGCCCCGCCATAGAGCGCGATGCCCGGGCGGGTGAGGGTGAAATGATAGTCTTCGCCCAGAAAGATGCCGGCGGAATTGGCGAGCGTCGCATCGATGTCGTCGAACGCTTCCACCACGCTGCGGAAACGCTGGAGCTGCTGGCGGTTCAGTGGATGGCTCGGGTCATCCGCGCAGGCGAGGTGGCTGAGCAGCATGATCGGCGCGAAGCTCGCGGGGCGGGAACTGTCGTCGGCGAGCGCCAGCGCATCCTCGACGCGCAGACCGAGCCGGCTCATGCCGGTATCGACATGCAGCACGCAGGGCAGGTCGCCGCCATCGGCAATCGCCGCCATGAACACGACGAGCTGCTCTTCCGAAACGATGACGGGCACGAGATCGAATTCGAAGAACAGGCGTTCGGAGCCGGCCCACATGCCCGAGAGCACATAGATGCGCACATCGGGCAGCACGCCGCGCAGGGCAGCCCCTTCCGCCGGGGTCGCCACGAAGAAGTCGCGCGCGCCGGCCTGATGGAAGGTCTTCGCCGCCGGTTCCAGCCCGATGCCATAGGCGTCGGCCTTCAGCACGGCGGCGGTGCGGGCCGCCCCGGAGCGCCGCGCCATGGCGCGCCAGTTGTCGGCCAGCGCCGAAAGATCGATCGTCAGGCGGGCATGATCCTCGCCGGCGACGGGCAGGGTGGGGCGGGCTGTGGTGTGGTGCGTGCTCATGGCTTTGAAATACAGCCTGTGGACTGTGGCGGCAATACGCTCGCCGGCCGCATTGCCGCCGGCGCGGGCCGCCTCTATGGTGCGGGCCAAAAAGGAAAAGACGATGAGATGGCGCGCAACAAGGACACTCGCCGGCCCGGCCCTGGCTTTGCTCTGTGCGACTTCGGCCGGCGCGCATGACACGCCGACGGATGCCGAGATGCGCGATGCGCACGCCGTTTTGCTCGGCCTCTCACAGGATGGCGCGGAGGCGGAACGCACGGAAAGCGCCGACACCTATTATTCGATCGTCGACAATCCCAATGCGCCGCGGCTGGTGACCCGCCTCGAAGTCTCCGGCGCGCCTTGCCGTGCCCGCACCATGTCGGCACTGCAATTTCCCGGAAAATGGGCGACGCTGACGATGAGTCTCGTCGATCTCACCCGCATCACCACCGTCACGGCCTATGCATCCGTTGACGACATGATCGCGGAGATCAACCCGATCCCCTTCGATTCACCCGATGCGGAGCAGATCGTCCTGACGGGCACCGGTCTCTTCTGTTCGAGCCGCATGTCCCTCTCGGGCGCAAACGATGCGTCCGACGACACCTGTTCCGACCGGCTGGATCTCACCATGGTGGACGAGGAAGAAAAAGCCCGCGGCCACAAGGCACTCGCCATCGTGGCCGACGTCTGCAAGGCACCGGCTTTTATGAGGAAGTAGCGTTATAAGGTCCTCTCTGCCCTGCCGGGCATCTCCCCGGCAGGACAGGTGTATCGCATATGAAATCAGTGCGCGCTTCTTGCTCCTTCTCCCCCCACGGGGAGAAGGTCGCGGCAGCGGGATGAGGGGGGTGGCGCAGACGTTGAATGGCACTCCCCCTCATCCGACCCTTCGGGCCACCTTCTCTCCGTGGGGGAGAAGGAGAAGAGAGGTTCGCTCGCAGTCATATGCGATAGCCCTCCCGCAACGGGGAAGAAAAGCAAGCAGCGGACTGGTTCCTAGAGATTTTCCGCCGAGAGTGCCGCACCCAAGTCCCTCCCCCTTGTGGGGAGGGATTTAGGGAGGGGTCTTTCTTCAATGCTCGTACTGGGTGAACGACGGATCCGCCAGGTCGGTGAAGCGGGTGTATTCCGACTGGAAGGCGAGCTTGACCGTGCCGGTGGGTCCGTGACGCTGCTTGGCGATGATGACGTCGGCCGTGCCTTTCACGGCCTCGAACTTCATCTTCCATTCCTCGTATTTCGGGTCGAACTCGTCGCGCGGCTCGAGGTTCTTCACGTAATATTCCTCGCGGAACACGAAGAGCACCACGTCGGCGTCCTGTTCGATCGAGCCCGATTCACGCAAGTCCGAAAGCTGCGGGCGCTTGTCCTCGCGGCTTTCCACCTGACGGGAAAGCTGCGAAAGCGCGATGATCGGCACGTTCAGTTCCTTGCCGAGCGCCTTGAGGCCCGTGGTGATCTGGGTGATTTCCTGCACGCGGTTGTCGCTCGATTTGCCCGAGCCGGTCATCAGCTGGATATAGTCCACCACGAGGCAATCGAGGCCGCGCTGGCGCTTCAGGCGGCGCGCGCGGGCGGAAAGCTGGGCAATCGAGATACCACCGGTCTGGTCGATATAGAGCGGCACCTTCTGCATCATCTGGCTGCAGGCGACGAGCTTTTCGAAATCGGCCTCGGAGATATCACCGCGGCGGATCTTCGACGACGACACTTCCGTCTGCTCGGAGATGATACGCGTGGCGAGCTGTTCGGAGGACATTTCGAGCGAGTAGAAGCCGACGACGCCGCCGTTCTTCGCCTTGAACGAACCATCCGCCTGCACCTCGGGCTCATAGGAGGCCGCGATATTGTAGGCGATGTTGGTGGCAAGCGAGGTCTTGCCCATGCCGGGGCGCCCGGCGAGCACGATCAAGTCCGACCGCTGCAAGCCGCCCATGCGGCCGTCGAGCGAGTGGATGCCCGTCGAGATGCCCGACAGCGAACCATCGCGCTCGAAAGCCTGGCCGGCCATGTCGATGGCGAGCGCCACCGCATCGTTGAACGACTGGAAACCGCCGTCGTAGCGGCCGGTTTCGGCGAGTTCGAACAGCCGGCGTTCTGCATCCTCGATCTGCGTCTGCGGCGGCATGTCGAGCGGCGCGTCATAGGCGATGTTGACCATGTCCTCGCCGATATTGATCAGCGAGCGGCGCAGCGCGAGATCGTAGATGGCGCGGCCATAGTCTTCCGCGTTGATGATCGTCACGGCTTCGGCGGCAAGGCGCGCGAGATATTGCGGGATGGTGAGATCGCCGACCTTGCCGTCCGACGGCAGGTGCGTCTTCAGGGTGATCGTGGTGGCGATCTTGCCCATGCGGATCGTGTCGCCGGCAAGCTCGTAGATCTTGCGGTGCAGCGGCTCGTTGAAATGGATCGGCTTCAGGAAATCCGAGACACGGTAATAGGCGTCGTTGTTGACGAGGATGGCGCCGAGCAGCGCCTGTTCGGCTTCGATGTTGTTCGGTGCCTCGCGGTGGTGCAGCTCCGCATTCTCGCGACCGGCCTGGTTGAGCTTGCGCACGGCATCGTTCATCGTCCCGAATCTCCCCGTCTCTGTCCTGCGAAGTCCGCTGGTTTGGTTTTTTTGCCGCCAGGGGTCAAGCGCTTCCGGCCCGACTCCTCCTTTAGACCCGATGTTAGACTTTTCCACAGGCGGCGCGGACACAGCAAGTCCGGATTCATTCAGGCCCGCCGGCTTTCGGTTGACTCAAGCGCCGAATCTCACAGCGACGCCTCCTGCGGGAACTGGCGCGCGCCCCGCCGGTCACCCTTCGGATTGCCCTCATGGGCTTTCAGACAATCCTCGCCGCGGCCGATATAGCCGCGCGTCAGCGGCACGGCCTCCTGGTCATGGGCGAGCTGAAGCTGGAAGACGACGAGGTTCTGCCAGCGGAAGGCGCTTTCGGAGGCCGCGAGGTAGAACTCCCAGATGCGGCAGAATTTCTCGTCGTAAAGCGCCTTGGCTTCCTCCCGCTTCGCCATGAAACGCTCCCGCCAGTGCCGCAGCGTTTCGGCATAGTGCAGCCTGAGGATTTCCACATCCGTCACCGCAAGCCCGCTTTTTTCCACAG
>CBFGOD010000407.1:0-4228 GCA_965650295.1 uncultured Shinella sp.
CCATTTCGAGCGCTGTCTGCCCGCCGGCCACCGCAAGGACCCGAAGGTCCTGATCGTCGCGCCGATGTCCGGCCACTATGCGACGCTGCTGCGCGGCACCGTCGAGGCGCTGCTGCCGCATGCCGAAGTCCACATCACGGACTGGATCGATGCCCGCATGGTGCCGATCTCCGATGGATCCTTCGATCTCGACGATTATATAGACTACGTCATCCAGATGCTGCATGCGCTGGGGCCGGATACGCATGTCATCGCCGTCTGCCAGCCGGCGGTGCCGGTGCTGGCCGCCGTCGCCGTCATGGAAGCCGACAACGATCCACTGTCGCCCTCCACCATGACGCTGATGGGCGGGCCGATCGATACGCGCATCAACCCGACGGCGGTCAATAACCTCGCCAAGGAAAAGCCGCTCGACTGGTTCCGCGACAATGTCATCATGCCGGTTCCGTGGCCGCAGCCCGGCTTCATGCGCCAGGTCTATCCGGGCTTCCTGCAG
Source organism: uncultured Shinella sp. (assembly GCA_965650295.1). Lineage (GTDB taxonomy): Bacteria > Pseudomonadota > Alphaproteobacteria > Rhizobiales > Rhizobiaceae > Shinella. The sequence continues at coordinate 497 of CBFGOD010000407.1, forward strand.
CTGTCGGGCTTCATGTCGATGAACCTCGACCGCCATGTCGTCGCCCACAAGGAGTTTTTCGCCCATCTCGTGAAGAACGATGGCGATGCGGCCGAAAAGCACCGCGATTTCTACGACGAATATCTCGCCGTCATGGACCTGACGGCCGAGTTCTATCTCCAGACCGTCGAAACCGTGTTCATGAAACACGCGTTGCCGAAGGGCGAGATGATGCACCGCTCGCGTCCCGTCGATACGACGGCCATCCGCAAGGTGGCGCTGCTCACCGTCGAGGGCGAGAACGACGACATCTCGGGCGTCGGCCAGACCAAGGCGGCGCAGACGATCTGCACGAACATCCCGGACGACATGCGCATGCACTACATGCAGCCGGATGTCGGCCACTACGGCGTGTTCAACGGCTCGCGCTTCCGCAAGGAGATCGCGCCGCGCATCCTGTCCTTCATCGAGGCGCACGGCAAAGCCAACAAGGCAAAGCCGGTGCCGCGCGTCATCAAGGGTGGAAAGGCTGAAGCGGCTTCCTGATTTTTCAGGCTCGTTTCAGGCACTTGCCCGAATTCATGCGCCATCGTCTTGAACGCGATGGGCGGTCTAACCACATCGGAATGACCGGAAACCGAGGTGGTTTCCGCCGATCGTGAGGAAGATTGCACATGAACCAGTCAGCGCTCATCCGTCCGGACTGGACGCCGGCGACCATCGCCCTGATGGTGCTGGGCTTCGTGGTATTCTGGCCGCTCGGCCTTGCCATGCTTGCCTACATCATCTTCGGCGATCGCCTGAGAAACTTCAAGAAAGACGCCAACGACAATCTCGACGGCATGTTCGCCTCCTGCCGCAGCAAGTTCCGCGGCGGCCGTGGCCACGCGTTCCGCAGCACCACCGGCAACGTCGCCTTCGACGACTGGCGTGACGCCGAACTCGCCCGCCTCGACGAGGAGCGCCGCAAGCTCGACGAGATGCATGAACAGTTCGATGCCTATAGCCGCGAGCTGCGCCGCGCCAAGGACCAGGAGGAGTTCGACCGCTTCATGCGCGAACGCCGTGCCGAAGGGAAGGGCGACGTGCCCGGCTTCCCGGCAACCTGATACGGTCAGGACCCTTGAAGACAGAGCCGGCGCCGTGAGCGCCGGTTTTTCGTTGAGGCATTTCAGCCGGGCTCGAATCGGCTATGAAAGGCAGCATGTTCTCCTTGCTTCGCAAGCCCCGAAAGGCCCTGAAAACGCCGCCGCCGCCCGAACGGCGCGAGCTTGATGTGAATGGCCGGCGCCTGCCGCTCACCATCAAGCGGGATTCGCGTGCGACACGGCTGACGCTGCGCATCGAGCCGGGCGGCCGGGCGTTGCGCATGACGGTGCCGTCAGGCATTGCCGACCGCGAAATCCGCGATTTCCTCGATCGTCACCAGGGCTGGCTGATGACGAAGCTCGCAAAATTCCGCACGACGAACGAACTGGCCGATGGTGGTTACGTGATGATCCGCGGCATCGCTCACCGCATCGAGGCGACCGGCCGGCTGCGCGGGTTGACCGAGGCTGTTGTTATCGATGACGAGGCGGTTCTGCGCGTTGGCGGCATGGAGGAGAGCATTCCCCGCCGCATTTCGGATTTCCTGAAGAAGGAGGCTCGGCTGGAGCTGGACCGTCTGGTCGCCGTCCATGCCGGTCGCATCGGCCGGAAGGTCAAGTCGCTGACCTTGCGCGATACCCGCAGCCGCTGGGGCTCCTGCTCGGCGGATGGCGCACTGAGCTTCTCCTGGCGCATCGCCATGGCCCCGCCGCATGTCATCGATTATCTAGCAGCCCACGAGGTGGCACATCTTCAGGAGATGAACCACAGTTCGGCCTTCTGGGCGCTGTGCGAAAAGCTCTGCCCGGCGACGGAGGAGGCCAAGCGCTGGCTGAAGCGCAATGGCAGCCTGCTTCACGCACTCGATTTCGGCTAGCGACGGTTGCCGAGCGCTTCGCTGATCTTCTTGTCGGTATTATACTGGCTGAGCGCATAAACCGCCCAGATGGCGGCCGGAAGCCAGCCGATCAGCGTCACCTGCAAAATCAGGCAGATAATGCCGGCAATCGGCCGCCCGATGGTGAAAAACACGAGAAAGGGCAGGAGGATGGCAATGATGAGCCGCATGGATGTCTCCGGTCTGTCGTTTCCTTCCATATGGGCCGTCTCGCGGGCCGTGCAAGGGTGGCGTTTCCAGTCCTATTGCCGCCGTCTTTCGGCTCGACTCTTCCGGTGATTCGTGCGAACCCCTTCCCCATGAAACGCGACATTAAAATCTGCGGGCTGAAGACCGAAGAGGCCGTCGACAAGGCGGTTGCGCTCGGCGCGAGCCATATTGGCTTCATCTTCTTTCCGAAAAGCCCGCGCAATATCGAGCCCTCCGACGCCGGCCGTCTGGCCGACCGGGTGCGCGGTCGTGTGAAGATCGTCGCGGTGACCGTCGATGCCGATAGCGACACGCTGGACGAGATCGTCGACCAGCTCTCGCCCGACATTCTCCAGCTGCACGGCAAGGAAAGCCCCGAGCGGGTGCTGACGGTCAAGGCGGTCTACGGCCTGCCTGTCATCAAGGCCTTCTCGGTGCGCGAAGCGGATGACCTGAAGAAGATCGATCCCTATATCGGCATCGCCGACCGGTTCCTGTTCGACGCGAAACCGCCGGCAGGCTCTGAACTTCCGGGCGGCAACGGGGTCTCCTTCGACTGGAAACTCATGCATTTGCTTGACGAAAGCGTCGATTACATGCTTTCGGGTGGGCTGAACAAGGATAACCTCGCCGAGGCCATTCAACTGACCGGCGCGCCGGGCATCGACGCCAGTTCGGGTGTCGAAAGCGCGCCAGGGGTCAAGGATCTCGGCTTGATGGAAGCGTTTTTTGAGGCGGCGAACAAGGCGGACGACAAGACCGCCGTCGCAGGGAGAGGCAAGTGAACCAGTCACCCAACCTGAATTCGTATCGCGAAGGTCCCGATGAGGACGGTCGCTTCGGCATTTTCGGCGGTCGTTTCGTCGCCGAAACTTTGATGCCGCTGATCCTCGAACTTCAGGCGGAATGGGACAAGGCCAAGACCGACCCGGCCTTCCAGGCGGAGCTGAAGCACCTCGGCGCCCATTATATCGGCCGCCCGAGCCCGCTCTATTATGCCGAACGCCTGACGCAGCATCTCGGCGGCGCAAAAATCTATTTCAAGCGCGAAGAGCTGAACCACACCGGCTCGCACAAGATCAACAACTGCATCGGCCAGATCCTGCTTGCCAAGCGCATGGGCAAGACGCGCATCATCGCCGAAACAGGTGCCGGCCAGCACGGCGTGGCCTCGGCCACCGTCGCCGCGCGTTTCGGCTTTCCCTGCGTCGTCTATATGGGCGCAACCGACGTCGAGCGTCAGGCGCCGAACGTCTTCCGCATGAAACTGCTCGGTGCCGAGGTGAAGCCCGTCACCGCCGGCAGCGGCACGCTGAAGGATGCGATGAACGAGGCGCTGCGCGACTGGGTCACCAATGTCGATGACACCTATTACCTGATCGGTACGACAGCCGGCCCGCATCCCTACCCGGAGATGGTTCGCGACTTCCAGGCGGTGATCGGCACCGAAGCCCGTGCGCAGATGCTCGAGGCTGAAGGCCGCCTGCCGGATCTGGTCGTGGCTGCCGTCGGTGGCGGATCGAACGCGATCGGCATCTTCCATCCGTTCCTTGATGACGAGACCGTCAAGATCGTCG
>CBFGOD010000408.1:0-4218 GCA_965650295.1 uncultured Shinella sp.
CCGGGCGCCAGCCCCGCTTGCGCTAAGGCGGGCGCGAAGAGGTCCGGCCGCGTCAGGCACCACAGCACCTGCCCTTTCGTGCGCGCCGCGATGCCAGCGGCAAAGAGCATGGCGGCCGCGCCCTCGACGGCATCATTGCCGCCGCCGCAAACCTCATGCAGGCTGGCCAGCGCCAGCCCACCGCCCGGCAGGCGGCCATCGATCTCGGGTACGCCGAAGGGCAGCACCGCCCGGTCGCGCGCCGCGCGGCCGTCGAACTGCCGGATGCGGTCGCGCAGATCGGCGACAACGGCACTGGCGGCGAAGGCGGACATTGGCGGGCGGCTCCTTGATGAGGAATACTTGTTCCCTTTTTGTTCTTAAACGAAAAGAGAGTCAATCGCTCTTACCGGCCGCAACGATCACAGTTTGAATCACAGGCGGGAACCAAGTGGCGCGGCGGAAGTTCTCCCCTTTGCCATTCCATTCAATTCAGGAGACATGTCCATGGCTGACGAAAAGAGCACCGGAAAGCGCACGCTTGGCGTCGTCGAGGGGCGAGACAGCATTTCGGAAGAGGTTCGCGCCGCCGAAGCGGAAGCCTCGATCAATGAGCAGATCGATGCTTTGAAATCGGAGATCAGCCGGCTGAAGGAATCCGCAGGCCTGATTGCCGAAGGCACCGGCCAGCTCGCCGTGGCAAAGGCGGAATCGCTGCGTGAAGACCTGCGCCAGACCATCCAGGCCAATCCGCTGGCCACGCTCGCGGGTGCCGCCTTCATCGGTTACCTCTTCGGCCTGCGCCACCGCTGATCCCCACCTATCGAGCGGCATAAAAAAGCCCGGCAATGCCGGGCTTTTCGGTATTCAGAACCAACGCTGGCGGCGCGGCGGCTCGTTTTCGAGGGAGCCGAGCAGATAGCCCAGCACGACACCGGCAAGACCAGCGGTCAAGACGACGGTCGAAAGACCGGCCGGATGCTCGCGGGCGGCCTGCGCGACGGCAGCACCCTCGGACCGCACATATTTCGTGGCCGAGCGCACGGCCGGGCGGGCCGCATCCACGGCATTGCCGGCACGATCGCGGATCGTCTCATAGGCCTCGCTGCCGCGATCGCTGAGATCCTTCTGGAGCGTGGCGATTTCGGCGCGAAGAGCGGAAATCTGGGATTGAACGTCAGTGCTTGCCATTGCGGTCTCCTTGTCAGAATGAAGACCGAACGGATGGCGGGCGTCTTGGTTCCCGGAAGGAGGCGAAATCAGCTCGCCTGACGGCGGCCGTCGCGGCGGATCTGCGAGGGCGTATCGCCAAAGGCCGCGCGGAAACGGCGGGTGAAATGCGACAGGCTTTCAAAGCCGGTTTCGAGCGCGATCTCGATCAGCGGCTTGTTGGTGCGCACCACCATATTGAGGGCGGCCGCCATGCGGATCTTCATGTAGATCGTGCTCGGCGAGGCGCCCATGTCGCTCTCGAACAGGCGCTCCAGCTGGCGGCGGGAGACGCCGGTCATGGTGGCGATGCTGTCGATGGACAACAGGTCTTCCGTGTGCTGCTCCATCATCATGATGGCGAGATGCACGCGGCGGTCGCGCGCCTCGAGACCGAGCGGATTGCGCGGCTGGAGGTCGGTGGCGTCGCGCCGGTGGCGGATCTGCAGGATTTCCAGCGCGTTGCGCTCCGCCGCCTCGCCGACATGATGGCGCACCAGCGTTGCGGCCAGATCCGCGACGCTGCTGCCGCCGGCGCAGGTGGCGACCTTGCCATCGAAGCGGAAGATCTGCTCGGAGGTCGCCTCGATATCCGGGTAACGGGCGCGGAATTCGCGGTGGTGCAGCCAACTCACGCAGGCCGTATGCCCCTTGAGCAGGCCGGCCTCCGCGAGAATGAAACTGCCCGTACAGAGGCCGATCAGCCCGACGCCGGCATTGGCCGCCTTGCGCAGATAGGCGCTGGCATAGCTGTCGATCGGCTCATCGACCTTCAGCAAGCCGCCGACAACGGCGATGTAATCGAAAGCCGAGGGATCGGCGAAGGGCGCGGTCGGCGCGACCTGGATACCGCTCGACGACGAGATGAAATTGCGCGTGCTGCTCAGAACGTCCCAGTCGCAATTGACGCGACGGGAGCGATCCTCGCTATCGCTGGCAAGACGCAGCGTATCGACGAACAGCGCGAAGGCGGAGAGCGTGAAGCTTTTCGACAGGATGAAACCGACGCGCAGCGCCTTGGGCGCCGCGTGGTTGCCCGTCTCCCGCGATGTCCGCACATCCACCGTCATCCGCATCTCCCGGGCTGTCCGCTGGGACAGGATCATCGCCAGCCAGAACCGCCGACGATATCAATAGCAGATTTCGCCCCATCGCTCCATTCCCTGCACGGCGTTTGTGTGCGGATTGGGGCCTATCGCGCAAATTTCCGTGCGCCGGCAACGCAGGCGACGATGGCGAGCGTGGTGAGCAGCATCAGCGCGCTCACGCGCTCGTGCAGCAGGAAAGCTGCAAGCAGCAGACCGAAGAAAGGCTGGAGCAGCTGCAATTGCCCGACCGCCGCAATACCCCCGAGTGCCAGCCCGCGATACCAGAAGACGAAGCCGATAAGCATGCTGAAGACCGAGACATAGGCCAGGCCCACCCAGGCGCCGCCGGCAATACCGGACCAGCTTTTCGGCAGCGTTGCAAGCGCGATGACGGCCATCAGCGGCAAGGCGAGGATCAGCGCCCAGGAAATGACCTGCCAGCCGCCGAGCGTGCGCGACAGTTTCGCGCCCTCGGCATAGCCCAGTCCGCAGGCGATGATCGCGGCCACCATCAGGAGATCGCCGGTCAAGGAGACCTCGGCGCCGGAATTCAGCGCGAAGCCCACCACCGTCGCGCTGCCGATGATGGAGAACAGCCAGAACAGCGGCTTGGGCCGCTCCCCGCCCCGCAGCACCGCGAAGACGGCGGTGGCCAGCGGCAGGAGCCCGACGAAGACGATGGAATGGGCCGACGTGATATATTGCAGCGCGAGTGCCGTCAGCAGGGGGAAGCCGACGACGACGCCGAGCGCGACAATGGCGAGGGAGAAGAGATTGTCGCGGGACGGTTTGCTCTGGCGCAGCGCGACAAGCAGCGCCGCCCCCAGCAGCGCGGCGATGACGGCGCGCGCCGAGGTCAGGAAGAGCGGCGAAAAATCCGCCACCGCGATCCGCGTCGCCGGCAGCGACCCGCTGAAGATGATGACACCGGCAAGCCCGCTGCCCCAGCCGTCCATGGATGTTTTCATTTAGCACCTCGCATTCGCCGGGAAAGTACGCCTGCGGGGCTGGCGGGGACAGAAACAAAACAATACAATCTTGAACAACTGTACCAGCTTCAGAAGCCATACACTTGAGCACGACCGTGACAGAGACCACAAGGGGAAGCCGCACCGAACAGGTGATGGCCACCATCCGAAACCGCATTGCCGGCCGGGCGCTGGCGCCGGGCGATCGCCTGCCGTCGATCCGCGGCCTGGCCGCCACCGCGGGCGTCTCGCCGTCGACAGTCGTCGAGGCCTATGACCGGCTTGCGGCGGAGGGCTTGATCCGGCCGCAGCGCGGCTCCGGCTTCTATGTCTCCCATGCCACCCCGGCGCCGCTGAAGCTGGCGGAGGCAGAAACGCCGAAGGCGCGCGCGGTCGATCCGTTCTGGGTGTCCCGGCAATCGCTCGATGCCGAGGACGGCACGCTGAAACCCGGCTGCGGCTGGCTGCCGGCGTAATGGATGCCCAACGAGGCGCTGCGCCGGGCTATCCGCACCCTGGCGCGCGCCGACGACGCCATGCTTGCCTATTACGGACATACACGCGGCTCCAACACCCTGCGACGGCTGCTGCTCGGCCGCCTCGCGGAAGAAGGCGTCGCTGCCGGCCCCGAGCACCTGATGCTGACCAATACCAGCACGCAGGCGCTGGATCTCCTCTGCCGTTTCCTGCTTCGCCCCGGCGATACCGTGCTGATCGATGATCCCTGCTACTTCAATTTTCAGGCCCTCTTGAAGGCTCATCAGGTCAAGGTGGTCGGCGTTCCCTACACACCGGCCGGTCCCGATGTCGCCACGTTCGAGGCTCTGCTTTCGGCGGAACGGCCCCGGCTCTACATCACCAATTCGGCGCTGCACAATCCGACCGGCGCGACGCTCTCGCCCCAGGTCGCGCATCGTTTGCTGAATGCGGCCGCGGCGAACGACACCATCATCGTGGAAGACGACATCTTTGCG
>CBFGOD010000409.1:0-4216 GCA_965650295.1 uncultured Shinella sp.
GTCTCGCCGCCGAAATCGAGACCGGCCGCACGCGCTTCGTCTCCCCACGCGCCGCGAAATCCGCCGACGAGACCGTCATCGACTGCCGTGAGGTGCCGTCCGCCCGCGCGCTCGCCGGCTTGCTCTCCTGCGACGCGGCGGCGCTGAGCATCGATGACGGTGGTCATCTCGCGCATCATGGTGTGCTCATACCGGCGATTGCCGTGGTCGGCGCCATCGCCTCCAGCCTGCGGCCGGGTCCCTTCACCTTCGCCGAAACCGTGCGTCAGGCCTATCGCGCCGTGCTCTCCGCCACCCCGTATGGCCTTGCCCGCACCTCCGAGCGCTGAAAAAAGTTTGGGGCGACGGACAAAAACGGGCATTTTCGGCGGATGCATTTTGCGCGTCAGCCACCGTTTGCGAGATGAACCGTGCGCGACCTGACGGTAAAAGCAGGTCTTCCATTGCGCCGTTTCGGCCTGTTTGGAACCGGTTTTGCGAACTTTCCGGGCATTGTTGACTAACTCTACTAATTCAATAGGGTTTTAGTCGGGACAAGCATCCAGGAGGTTGAGATGTCGATTTTGGTAAAACGGGTGGGGGCATTGCTCCTGAGTGTCGGACTTGCGTTCGGCAGTGCAACGGCAACGCTGGCGGAGACGACGCTTCTGAACGTCTCCTACGATCCGACGCGTGAGCTGTACAAGGATTACAACGAGGCCTTCGCCAAGCATTGGAAGGCCGAGACCGGCGAGGACGTCACCGTCCAGCAGTCGCACGGCGGTTCGGGCAAGCAGGCCCGTGCGGTTATCGACGGGCTGGAAGCCGACGTCGTGACGCTCGCTCTGGAAAGCGACATCAACGCCATCGTCGACAAGACCGGCAAGATCAACAAGGACTGGCGCACGCGCCTTCCGAACAATTCGGCACCCTACACCTCGACCATCGTCTTCCTGGTGCGCAAGGGCAATCCGAAGGGTATCAAGAACTGGGGCGACCTGGTGAAGGGCGACGTGCAGATCGTTACCCCGAACCCGAAGACCTCGGGCGGCGCCCGCTGGAACTATCTCGCAGCCTGGGCCTGGGCGAACCAGGAATTCGGCGGCGATCAGGACAAGATCAAGGCTTACATCGCCGAGCTCTACAAGCGCGCGCCGGTTCTCGATACGGGTGCCCGCGGTTCGCTGACGACCTTCGCCCAGCGCCAGATCGGCGACGTGCTGCTCGCCTGGGAAAACGAAGCCTATCTCGCCGGTGCGGAATTCGGTGCCGATAGCTTCGACATCGTCGCTCCGCCGATCTCGATCCTCGCCGAGCCGCCGGTTGCCGTCGTCGATGGCAACGTCGATGCCAAGGGCACCCGCAAGCAGGCGGAAGCCTACCTGAACTACCTCTATTCCGAGGAAGGCCAGAACATCGCGGCCAAGCACTTCTACCGTCCCTCGAAACGGGAAGTGGTAAAGCCCGAGTTGCTGCAACAGCTGCCCGACATTAAGCTGGTGACGATCGACGACCCGATCTTCGGCGTCTGGGCCAAGGCACAGCCCGAGCATTTCGGCGACGGCGGCGTGTTCGACCAGATCTACAAGCCGGGGAACTAAGTCCTTTGACGACATCTGCTGCTGCCTCCGGGCGGTGGCGACTGAGACAGCCGAGTGTCATTCCGGGTTTCGGACTGACGCTCGGCTTTTCGCTCGCTTACCTGACCCTCATCATCCTGATCCCGCTCGCCGGCCTCGTCTGGCGCTCCGCCTCGCTCACCGGCGCGGAGTTTCTGGCCATCCTCTCTGACGAGCGCACCATCAAGGCGCTCGAAGTGTCCTTCGGCACGGCCTTCGTCGCCGCGCTGATCAATGTCGTCTTCGGCGTGCTCGTCGCCTGGGTCATCGTGCGCTACGAGTTCCCCGGCCGCCGCATCGTCGATGCGATCGTCGATCTGCCCTTCGCGCTGCCGACGGCCGTCGCCGGCATCGCGCTCGCCGCCCTCTATGCGCCGAACGGCTGGGTCGGCCAGCTGCTGAACCTCGTCGGCATCAAGGCGGCCTTCAACCCGACCGGCATCGTCATCGCGCTCGTCTTCATCGGCCTGCCCTTCGTGGTGCGCACGGTGCAGCCGATCATGGAGGAGATCGACCGCGAGGTGGAGGAGGCGGCAGCGACCCTTGGCGCCAACCGTTTCCAGACCATCCGTCGCGTGCTGCTGCCGGGTCTTGCGCCCGCCATCCTCACCGGCTTTGCGCTAGCCTTCGCCCGTGGTGTGGGCGAATACGGCTCGGTCATCTTCATCGCTGGCAACATTCCCTATGTTTCGGAAATCGCGCCGCTCCTCATCGTCATCCGGCTTGAGGAGTTCAATTACGGTGCGGCGACGGCCATCGCCACGATCATGCTGTGTCTTTCCTTCGCCATGCTCTTGGTGATCAACCTCATCCAGACGTGGAACCGCAGGAGGTACGGACATGGCGCGTAAGACCCTGCGTTCGCCGACGACGGAGGCCCCGCTGGCGCGTTACGCGCTGATGGCGACGGCCTTCCTGTTCCTGGCGCTCTTCCTCATCCTGCCGCTCGCCGCCGTCTTCATCGAGGCCTTCCGCAAGGGGCCGGGCGAATTCTTTTCCTCGCTCGGCGATCCCGATACCCGCGCGGCCATCCGTCTGACGCTGCTGGTGGCGGGCATCGCCGTGCCGCTTAACCTCGTCTTCGGCGTGGCGGCGGCCTGGGCCATCGCCAAGTTCGAGTTCAAGGGCAAGGCGTTCCTGACCACGCTGATCGATCTGCCGTTCTCGGTCTCGCCGGTCATCTCCGGCCTGGTCTACGTGCTGCTCTTCGGCGCGGGCAGCGTGCTCGGCCCCTGGCTGAAGAGCCACGGCATCGAAATCCTGTTCGCGGTGCCCGGCATCGTGCTTGCCACCGTCTTCGTGACTTTCCCCTTCGTTGCGCGCGAACTGATCCCGCTGATGCAGGAGCAAGGCACGGGCGACGAGGAGGCCGCATTATCGCTCGGCGCAAGCGGCTGGCAGACCTTCTGGTACGTGACGCTGCCCAATATCAAATGGGGCCTGCTCTACGGCGTGCTGCTCTGCAACGCACGCGCCATGGGCGAGTTCGGCGCGGTCTCGGTGGTCTCGGGCCATATCCGCGGCCTTACCAACACGATGCCGCTGCATGTCGAGATCCTCTACAACGAGTACAATTTCGTCGCCGCCTTTGCGGTTGCGTCCTTGCTCGCGGCACTCGCGCTCGTCACGCTCGTCGTCAAGACAGCCCTGGAACTTCACTACGGCGCGGAAATCGCGGCCGGCCGCAAGCATTGAAAGGCACGCCCGTATGGACGTCAGTGTAAAAAACATCCGCAAGGAATTCGATCGATACCCGGCGCTGAACGACGTGTCGCTCGATATCCGCTCGGGCGAGCTGATCGCGCTTCTCGGACCCTCGGGCTCCGGCAAGACGACCCTGCTGCGCCTCATCGCCGGCTTGGAGACGCCAACGCTCGGCAGCATCTATTTCGGCGCCGAGGACGCCTCGCACCGCACGGTGCAGGAGCGCCATGTCGGCTTCGTCTTCCAGCACTACGCGCTCTTTCGCCATATGACCGTCGCCGACAACATCGCCTTCGGCCTGACAGTGCGCCCGCGCGGCGAGCGTCCGCCGAAGGCCGAAATCCAGCGCCGCGTCAGCGAACTGCTCGAGATGGTGCAGCTCTCGGGCCTCGAAAAGCGCTATCCCAATCAGCTCTCCGGCGGCCAGCGCCAGCGCGTGGCGCTCGCCCGCGCCATGGCGATCGAGCCGAAGGTCCTGCTGCTCGACGAGCCCTTCGGGGCGCTGGACGCCAAGGTCCGCAAGGAACTGCGCCGCTGGCTGCGCGAATTCCATGATCGCACGGGCCACACGACGGTCTTCGTGACGCATGACCAGGAAGAGGCGCTTGAGCTTGCCGACCGCGTGGTCGTGATGAGTCAGGGCAAGATCGAGCAGGTCGGCTCGTCCGACGATGTCTACGACCGGCCTAACTCGCCCTTCGTCTTCTCCTTCATCGGCGATAGCGCCAGCCTGCCGGTCAGCATCGCCGATGGTGCCGTGCGCTTCCAGAACACGCCGGTCGGCATTACCCCGCGCAGCGGCGATATCACGAGCGGCGAGGGCACGCTGTTCTTCCGTCCGCAGGATGTCGTGCTCGTTTCCGACCCGGAAACACCGGCGCTGGAAGGCCGCGTGTCGACCTCGCGGCGCCTCG
>CBFGOD010000410.1:0-4202 GCA_965650295.1 uncultured Shinella sp.
CAATTCCTATGGCGTCACCGCTTTCCAGGATGCCGCGTCGGTTCTCTCCATCCTCAAGGCGCTGAAGGGCCTCGATGACAAGGGCGACCTGACCGCCTGGGCCGTGACTTCGCTGCCGCTGATCGAGCCGTCCTTCATGTTCGGCCTCTCGGGTGACACGCTGCTGGCGCTGCGCGACGACTATCGTTCGCGGCATGTCCATCCCAATTACACGAAGATCTTCCTCGACGGCGTGCCGGGTGCCCGCACCGGCGCCTTCCATGACGCCTATATCGACGATGCCGCGCACCCGCACGGCTATCGCGGTGAGGTTCTGGTCACATATCCCGATCTCGTCAAATATGTCGATAAGTCGGAAAAGCTCGGCATGGGCCTGAAGATCCATTGCGCCGGCGACTATGCCGTCACCGAAATGCTCGATGCGGTCGAGGCCGTGCGCCACTTCAATGGCCCTACCAAGGTCCTGCACCACATCGCTCATGCCAGCTATGTCCTGCCCACGGATATCGCGCGTTTCGCATCGCTGAATGTGGTGGCCGATCTCTGCCCGATGATCTGGTATCCGACGACCTTCCTCGAAGGTCACAAGGAAGCGATGGGCGAAGAGCGCGCAACCCGCTTCTGGCCGATCGCCGATCTCCACAAGACCGGTGCGCTGCTGGCCGGCGGTTCCGACTGGCCGGTCATCCCGATCCCCGATCCGCTGAACGGCATCGAGGGCATGGTGACGCGCCAGAACCCGTCCGGCGCCTTCCCCGGCGTTTCGCTCTGGCCCGAACAGGCGATCGATCTTGCAACGGCCATCCGTATCTTCACGTTGAACTCCGCCATCGCCATGGGCCTTGGCGAGGAGACCGGCTCCATCGAGCCCGGCAAGTCGGCGGATATCATCGTGCTTGACCAGAACCTTTTCGATATCGCGCCAAACAGCATCGCCGCCAGCAAGGTTCTCACTACCTATTTCGAAGGCCGCGCCGTCTACCAGCGCTAAGCCTTTCAGGAAACAACAAGAAAGGGAGCAGCATGACCAAGACCCGCAATCTCCTCCTCGCCTCCGCGGCGATCCTTCTTGCCGCCACCGTGTCGGCAAAGGCCGCGCCGACCTGCGAGAACGGCCCGATCCAGATCGGTGCCGTCTCCACCGTGACCGGCATTGTCGATTTCTCCGATGCACCGCGCGCCACCCAGGCCGTCTTCCAGCAACTCAACGATGCCGGCGGCATCAATGGCTGCAAGATCGAGTTCACCATCGCCGACGACAAGGGTGACCCGCAGGTCGCCGCCCAGGCGGCACGCGACCTCATCGACAACAAGGGCGTCGTGGCGCTGGCCGGCGGCGCGAGCCTGCTCGACTGTGCCGTCAACGCGGCGACCTATGACCGCAACGACGTGCTTGCCGTGCAGGGCGTCGGCGTCGATCCGCTGTGCTTCAACGCGCCGAGCGTCGCACCCGTCAATGTCGGCCCCTATACGCTGACCACCGCTGTACTCGACTACGCCACGAAGGATCTTGGTGCCAAGAAACTCTGGACCTTCTTCTCGATCATCGGCGGCACGCAGGAAGCCTATGCCGCGGCCGTTGCGCGCTGGGAGAAGATCAGCGGCAACACGATCACGTTCACCGACGTGACCTTGCCGTTGCAGGGCGACCTGACGCCCTATGTCATCAAGGCGCGTGACGCCGGCTGCGATGCGGTGCTGACCAACCAGGTCGAGCCGGGCGTCGTGCAGTGGATCAAGACGGCCGATGCCCAGAAGATCACCGGCATCAACTGGCTGTTCCTCGCGCCCGGCTACACGGAAGGCGTCTCCAAGGCGCTCGCCGACAGCAAGCAGCCGATCTATGTCGGCACCGAATGGGAGCCTTATACCGAGGCGACCGAAGCCAATGCCGACTGGGCCAAGACCATGGAGACGGCCGGCCTCGCCAAAACCGCCTTCTCGCAGGGCGGCTACATGGCGGCAAAGGTCCTGATCGATACGATCTCCGGTATCGAAGGCGAAGTCACCCGCGAAACGGTGACGGCGGCGCTCAAGGAAGGCAAGGAACTGACCTATCCGATCGCCGGCAACGCCTATGCCTTCGGGGACGCGAAAGCCCATTCGCCGATGCAGGCCACCAAGATCATGCAGCTCGTCGACGGCAAGTGGACGGTGAAGACCAAGGACTGGTTCGTTCTGCCTGCGGCGGAGTGAGAAGCTTCGAGTAGTCATGCGATCCCGCATACCCCCTCTGCCCTGCCGGGCATCTCCCCCACAAGGGGGGAGATTGGGTGGAGAGAGGTTTTGCTCCCCTCTGACATTGCGGTTTGAATTCGGTTTCCGCCTCTCGTTGATCTCCCCTTGTGGGGGAGATGCCCGGCAGGGCAGAGGGGGTGGGTGCCCGCAATGAGAAAGCGACCCGGAGTTCCGGAATGGATTCATTGTTCACCGCTGCCGTTGCCGGACTGTCGGCCGGCGGGGCCTACGCCATCCTTGGCGTCTGCGCGATCTTCACCTACCGGCTCGTCGCCGTGGTGAACTTCACCGGTGCCGCCATCGGCGCCGCGGGCACCTTCGCCATGGTCGCGCTGTTTGAGTTGGGCATGCCGCTGTTACCGGCTGTGCTTCTCGGCATTGCCGCCGGCGCGCTTGCCGGCATCGCGATCGGCCTCGTGATGACCACATGGTTTGCCGGCAGCAATGCCTCGACCAAGGCGGCCGTGACGGCGGCATTGCTCGTCGGCGTCATCGCCGTGGGCCTGCGCCTCACCGGCGGCCAGCATCCGCATTATTTCCCCGAGATCATCCCCGGTTCCGCCTTCCGGCTTGCCGGCGTGGAAGTGACCTGGGCCGCCGTCACGACGCTCGTGCTTTCCGTCGCCTTCACCCTTCTGACCGAACAGTTCCTCGCCCGCACCCGCACCGGGCTGCAATTGCGCGCGCTCTCGCAGCGGCCGATGGCGGCCGAGCTGATCGGCATTCGCGTGCGGCTGCTGGCGCTCGGTGTCTGGGCTGTCACCGGCGCCGTCACGGCTTTTGCGCTGATGATCATCGCGCCGCTTCGCTCGCCGGATTTCGCCTCGCTCAGCCTGCTCGTCGTTCCGGCGCTGGCCGCCGCGCTGATCGGCGCCTTCTCCAGTTTCCGCGCCGCCCTGATCGGTGGCGTGATGATCGGCCTCATCGAAGGCAGCGTCAGCGCCATCGGGCCGGTCAGCCAGTATCGCGGCGCCGTGCCGTTTCTCGTCATTCTTGCCGTCCTGCTCTGGTCGCAAAGAGGAGCCCGCTGGGATGAAGCACGCTAGTTTCCGCGCCGCCGCCACCACGGCCCTGTCGCTCGCCGTTCTAGGCGCCCTCATCTTCTTCCTGCTGCCGAAGTACTGGGTGTTCCTCATCACCGCCGTCTTCATCGTCGGCATCGCGTTGCAAAGCCTCGGTCTCGTTACCGGCCGCACCGGCATGATCTCGCTCTGCCAGATGTCCTTTGCCGGCGTCGGCGCCTGGGTAACGGGCTATCTGAACCTCATCGGCGCACCGGGCGGGCTTGCCGTCTGGATGCTGATCGGCGGGCTTGCCGCCGTACCGGTCGGTATCGCCATCGGCCTTCCGGCGCTGCGCCTGCGCGGTATCAACCTCGCCATCGTTACGCTCGGCTTCGCGGCGGCCTTCGATACGGTGCTCGCCACCATCACCTTCCCCGGCCAGACGAGCTTCACCCAGGTCGTTCGCCCGGAGGCCTTCGACAGCGACAAGGGCTATTTCCTCTTCGTGCTGCTGACTTATGGCGTCATCGCCGTGGTCCTGGAATTCGTCAGCCGCTCGCGTCTCGGTGCCGCCTGGCTTGCCGTGCGCCATTCCGAGCGTGCCGCCGCCGCCAACGGCATCAGCATTCCGCGCGCAAAGCTCAGCGCCTTCGCCATCAGCGCCTTCATATCAGGCATTTCCGGCGGTCTGCTGGCCGGTTATCTCGGCACGCTGGTGTCTGAAAACTTCTCGATGATGCAGTCGCTCGCGCTGTTTGCCGTCGCCACCATGGCCGGCGCGCATTTCGCGCTCGGCGCCATTGCGGGCGGCATGATGATCGTGCTGTTCCCGGAACTGCTGCGCCGGCTCAACCTGCCGCAGGATGTCGGCAACGTCTTCTTCGCGCTCGGTGCCGTGCAGGCGCTCTCGACCGGCGAGACGATCGCCGAGACCTGGATGCGGCTGGCCCGCAAGCTGCG
>CBFGOD010000411.1:0-4197 GCA_965650295.1 uncultured Shinella sp.
GCCCGCCCGCCCGGCCACCATGCCGAGCGCGACAAGGCGATGGGCTTCTGTTTCTTCAACAATGCCGCCATCGCCGCGCGTCACGCGCAGAAGGCCCATGGCGCCGAGCGCGTCGCTATCGTCGATTGGGACGTGCACCACGGCAATGGCACGCAGGATATCTTTTACGACGACCCGTCGGTGCTGTTCTGCTCGACGCACCAGATGCCGCTCTATCCCGGCTCCGGCGCCAAGACCGAAACGGGAGCCGGCAACATCGTCAACGCACCGCTCTCGGCCAATGACGGCAGCGATCATTTCCGCGAGGCGTTCAAGTCCCGCGTCCTGCCGCGTGTCGCGGACTTCAAGCCCGACGTCATCATCATCTCCGCCGGCTTCGATGCGCATCACCGCGATCCCTTGGCGCAGATCAATCTCGTCGCCGACGATTTCGACTGGGCGACGGCCAAGCTGATGGAACTTTCCGAAAAATCGGCAGACAACCGGGTGGTCAGCCTGCTGGAAGGCGGCTACGACCTTCAGGGCCTGGCCGAATCCGCCGCCACCCATATCTACCGCCTGATGAGAGGCTGACCATGACCAATTCCACTGCCGCCCCCGGGCCAGACGTTTCCGCCCTCTCCTTCGAACAGGCCGTCGAGGAACTGGAAAAGATCGTTGCCGCGCTGGAACGCGGCGACGTGCCGCTCGACCGTTCCATCGAGATCTACGAGCGCGGCGAGGCCCTGAAGAAGCATTGCGAGACCCTGCTCTCCGCCGCCGAAAACCGCATCGAGAAAATCCGCCTCGACCGCGCCGGCAAGCCGCAGGGCACGGAGCCGCTCGACGGGGCTTGAGGCTCGACCACCTTCTCCCCCCGTGGTAGAATGGGGCATGAGCAAGGAAGAGATCATCGCGAAGCTTCTGGAGCACCAGGGCGAATTCGAAGCGGCCGGTATACGGCACATTTCGCTTTTCGGTTCGGTCGCGCGCGGTGATGACGGTCCCGAGTCAGATATCGACGTCGTCGTTTCACTGGAGGAGCGCATCATTCACTCCGGGTTCGGCTATTTCGGCACCCTCGAAGACGTTCGCAAACGTATTCAAGATCTTACCGGCCGAAGCGTCGATGTTCTCCCCGAACCGGTTCGAAAAGAACGCCTGCGTCGCGAAGTCGAACGGGATCGGATCGTTGCCTTCTAAGAGACCGGCGAAGCGCCTCCACGATATCATCGACAACATCGATCTGATCCGGGACTATACGGCCGGCATGGATTTTGATGCCTTCCTTGCCGATCGCAAGACGATGGGTGCCACGGAGCGATGCCTCCTTAGAATATCCGAAGCGTCAATAAAACTGGATGATTTTGTTGAAATCCAGATGCCGGACATAGATTGGCCGGGCATCCGAGGGTTGGGCAACGTCATTCGCCACGCATATGACCAACTCGAGCCGAGGGCTGTTTGGGCCATCGTCACCGACAAGCTTGAACCCCTCCTGGCTGCGACACGCGAAACACTTGCCCGCATTGAAGCAGAGTAGCGGCCACTTTCTGACCACACCGTCAACATCCCCGCCCTATCCACACCCCAGCCCGCTCGCTAGCATGCACCCGACGAACCCAATCACAGGAGGGCGCAATGAGCTTCTTTCCCGGAAAAGACCCCGAGGCCGGCGATGCGGCGGCGTGCGATGCGCTGGAGCATCTGATCATTCCGCGCACCAGCGATATCGGCGGGCTGGAGGTGCGGCGTGCGCTGCCGACGGCGAAGCGCCGGCTGGTCGGGCCGTTCATCTTCTTCGACCGCATGGGGCCGGCGCTGCTGCGCGCCGGTGAAGCCATCGACGTCAAGCCGCATCCGCATATCGGGCTTTCCACCGTCACCTATCTGTTCGACGGCGAGATCAAGCACCGCGACAGCCTCGGCACCGAAATGGTCATCGCGCCCGGCGACATCAACCTGATGACGGCGGGGCGCGGCATCGTGCATTCCGAGCGCTCGCCGGAAAACCTGCGCGGCAAACCGCAGTCGATTTCCGGGCTGCAGACCTGGCTTGCGCTTCCCGACAGCCATGAGGAAATGGCACCGATATTCTCTCATACGACGAAGGCCGAGCTTCCCGCCTTCTCGGCCGACGGCATCACCGGGCGCACGATCATCGGCAAATACGAGGGCCATGCTTCACCGGTCAGCGTGCCCACGGATACGCTCTATACCGACCTGATGCTCGCACCGGGTGCCGCTGCACCGCTCGCCGCGGACTGGGAGGAGCGCGCAGTCTATGTGCTCTCAGGCACGCTGGATGTGGCGGGCGATGTCTTCGCCGCCGACCAGCTGCTCGTCTTCCGCGCCGGCGATGCCATCACGCTCAAGGCCGGCCCCGAAGGCTGTCACATCATGGTCTTCGGCGGTGCGGCGCTCGGCTCCAAGCGCTATATCTGGTGGAACTTCGTCTCCTCCTCCAAGGAACGCATCGAGCAGGCCAAGGAAGAATGGCGCACCGGCCGCTTCGACATCGTGCCGGGCGACGAGGAAGAATTCGTACCGCTTCCGGCCAGCTGATATATAGGCCTGTGGCTATTATATCGACAATCGATGCATCTCGTGCCTTCTTCTGCCGACCATCTCTCTATCGTCATCCTCAAGCTTGACCCGAGGATCCACGCATCCACACCGTCCTGCCCCTGGCATGGATCCTCGGCTCAAGGCCGAGGATGACGTTGAGAATGTGGGTCGCTCACAGTCTCATACCGCGACATCGCTATCTCAACAGACGATTACAAACCGGCAGCAGCAAACCCTCTTGACTAATTCATAGCCATTCAGCTATATAAAAATCCATAGCCAACGAGGTATGGATCTAATGGCTGAGGCCCATGACATGCTGTTCCGCACGCTTGCGGATCCGACGCGGCGTGCGCTCTTCGAGCGTCTGTGCCGCGAGGGGGAAAAGACGGTTGGGGCGCTGACGGCGCAGGCCGGCGTTTCGCAGCCGGTCGTATCCAAACATCTCGGCCTGCTCAAGCAGGCCGGCCTCGTGCGCGATCGCCACGAGGGACGCCAGACGCATTACAGCGCGCAACTCGGCGCACTCACCCCGCTGGTCGACTGGACAAGCCAGATGGCGCGGTTCTGGGAGCAGCGCTTCGACGATCTCGAAAATTTGCTGAGGAGAATGGATCAATGACCACCGCATCCGTGACGCGCTCCGTCGTCGTCGAGCGCGATATCGCCCATCCGCCGGAAAAGCTCTGGCGCGCCCTGACGCAGCCGCATCTGATTTCGGAATGGCTGATGCGCAACGACGATTTCCAGCCCGTCACCGGCCATGCCTTCCGCCTGAGCGGCGATTGGGGCGGCGTCGATTGCGAGGTGCTGACGGTCGAGCCCGGCAAGGTTTTGACCTATCGCTGGGATCATCCGCATGAAGACCCGGCCTTTAATCTCACCAGCGTGGTCAGCTTCACGCTGACGCCGACCGCGACGGGCACGCATCTGCGCATGGAACAGACCGGCTTCCGTCCGGAACAGAAACAGGCCTTCGGCGGTGCACGCTATGGCTGGGAGGCGCATTTCACCAATCTCGAACGGGTTCTGGCAGGACTGGAATAGGGGAAGCCACGATGAACTGGAACCTCCTGATCCGTCAGGGTCACCGCTGGATTTCGATCCTCTTCACGCTTGCCGTGCTCATCAACATCGCGGCGATGACGCAGGGCCAGCCGCCGTTCTGGATCGGCCTTTTGGCGCTGTTTCCGCTGATCCTCTTGCTGATCAGCGGTCTCTATCTCTTCGCCCTGCCCTATATTGGCCGTGCACGACGTAGCTAGAGTCTTTTGTTTTCGTTTGTCTTTTCGGGAAAACCGGTTTCCACTTTTCCCTGACAAACTCTAGGAGGCAAGAATGAGCGACAAACCGGTGCTGTTATCCGGCGGCAATCCGCAGATTGCGAAGGGCTATGGCGACGGGCCGGTCCAGGCCTATATCGCCGCTATGCCCGGCTGGAAGAGCGATGTCGGCCGCAGGCTGGATGCGCTGGTCGAAAAGACCGTGCCCGGCGTCGCCAAAGCGGTGAAATGGAACTCGCCCTTCTATGGCAAGGAGGGCGACGGCTGGTTTCTCAGCTATCACTGCTTTGCGAAATACATAAAGCTGACCTTCTTTCGCGGCACCACGCTCGATCCGGTGCCGCCGGTCGCCTCGAAAACCGCGGAA
>CBFGOD010000412.1:0-4188 GCA_965650295.1 uncultured Shinella sp.
ATTGCAGGATGAGGGTGAAGAGCGCCTCGCGTCTTGCCGCCGTCAGCTGCTTGGAATCGTTCAGCCCCTCCGGGATGTTGTCGGGATCGAGGATCACGGCGGCGGCCACGACGGGGCCGGCGAGCGGCCCGCGCCCGGCCTCGTCCGTGCCGGCGACGGGCCAGAGGCCGCGCTTGCGGGCGGCGATCTCCATCGCAAAATCCGGCCCTTCGGGCAGCGCGAAAAGAAGGCGGGAATCGGAGGATATGCTCTTGGCCATGGCGGCGACCATGCACATCCGTCCGATTCCCTGCAAGTCCTCCGACGTTTGCGGCGGGTCGGAGGAACGCCCGGCGCGCCCAGGGGTTGACGCTGCCGGAAGCGGCTTGCGACGCCCGCACCGGAAGGGCGCGGGCTCCACATATTCAAATCAATCGCGCCATCCCTTATCGGCAGCCAGAAGACCGTGCCGGCGACGCGTCCTGCTTCTTATGACGATGGTCACAGCAGGGAAAGCTGCACGCCGCTGCCCGATGGCGGCACGAATTGGTCGCTGGCGAGGCTGCGGCGGGTGCGGGTCAGTTCCAGCCGCTTGCTGGCCATTTCGAAACGCCGGGCGATCTGCCAGGCATAGGGACCGGCGCCCTTCATGCGCTTGCCGAATTCGGCATCGTAATCCTTGCCGTCGCGCATAGAGCGCACCAGCGACATGACATGGCGGTAGCGGTCCGGATAATTGCGCAGCAGCCAGTCGCGGAAGAGCGGGCTCACCTCCAGCGGCAGACGCAGCAGCACATAGCTTGCCTCCAGCGCCCCGGCCGCCTTGCCCGAATCGAGCACGCGCTCGATCTCGTGGTCATTGAGGCCGGGAATGATGGGCGCCATCATGATGGCGGTCGGGATACCGGCCTCCGAAAGCGCACGGATCGCCTCCAGCCGACGCGACGGGGTTGCGGCACGCGGCTCCATGGTGCGGGCGAGCTTGCGGTCAAGCGTCGTGACGGAAAGGCCGACCCAGGCAAGGCCGCGGGCGGCCATGCGTGAGAGGATATCGATATCGCGCATGACAAGCGCCGACTTGGTGACGACGGAGACCGGGTGGTTCGCCTTGTCGAGCACTTCGAGGATCTGGCGCATGATCCGCCATTCCTTCTCGATCGGCTGGTAGGGATCCGTATTGGTACCGATGGCGATGACGCGCGGCTTGTAGCCGGGCTTGGAAAGCTCGCGCTCCAGAAGCTTCGGCGCATCGGGCTTGGCAAACAGCTTCGCCTCGAAATCGAGACCGGCCGAAAGCCCCATGAAAGCGTGCGTCGGTCGGGCGAAGCAATAGATGCAGCCATGCTCGCAGCCGCGATAGGGGTTGATCGAGCGATCGAAGGGAATGTCGGGCGACTCATTGCGGGTGATGATCGTGCGCGGTTTCTCGACCTGCACATCCGTGCGGAAGGGCGGCAGCTCCTCGAGCGTCTGCCAGCCGTCGTCGAAACCTTCCCGCGTCAGCGGTTCGAAGCGGCCGGTGAAGTTCAACCCGGCGCCGCGGCCGCGCCGGCGGTCCCCGTCGATGCGCATGCCCGTTTCAGCCAGCAGCGCTTCGGCAACGTCCTTCGTGTGGCCGGGCGCAAGCGCGCCCTGCCTGAGGCTCACAAGATCGTTCATGGCTGTCTCCGGGGAGCCTTCGGCTCCGGTTCAATGACTATATTCCTATCGCCGGAATGAGAACAATGCAAGAACAAATTTTCGTTTCGCCGCTAACCATGGCCGAAGGTTGGCCTGCGCGAGCATGGAAATCCATGCTGCAATGCGGTATTGAGAGGGCATGCTGACGATCATCATGGAATGCCGGGATAACGAAGCCGAGCTGGCGCAGACCCTTTCGGCGCTGGTTCAAGGTGCCGTCGAAGGGGTGGTGCGCGACGTGATCGTGCTCGACCATGGCTCGCGCGATGGCTCCTCCAGGGTGGCGGATGTCGCCGGCTGCCGTTTCCTGACGAGCTGGGACATGAAGGACGTGCTTCGCTCGGCCCGCGGCGACTGGTTGCTGCTGCTGGAGCCGGGCGCCCGTCCACTTTCTGGTTGGGTGGATGCCGTTGTCGACCATGTTGCGATCAACGGCAATCCGGCGCGGTTTCTCGGATCGCGCAGCCACCGCCGTCCGTTCTTTCAGCGGCTCGGCCGCCGGATGGCGCCCTTGGAGCATGGCTATCTCGTCAGCAAGCGCCAGGCCTCTGCGGCGGCGCGCTCCGGCATGACGCTTGCTGATCTCGCAAAGGGTGCCGGCACGCGGACCCTCGTTGCCGAGATCGTGCCGGCCTGGGCGGTGAAGGCTCTTCGCGCGGCGATGGCGACCTAAAGCCTTGACCGACACCGAAGCGAGGTCGCTTCGGTGTCGGATGATACGGTTAAAACAAATTCCTAGAGCAGGAAGTCGCCGACCACCAGGCTGCTGGCGCCACGCACCTCGATCTGGAAGTCGGCACGTCCGTCACCATTGACGTCGCCGGAGACGATGCCGCCTGAGAAGCGCACTTCGCCGGCGGTGCTG
This sequence comes from uncultured Shinella sp., assembly GCA_965650295.1. Classification (GTDB taxonomy): domain Bacteria; phylum Pseudomonadota; class Alphaproteobacteria; order Rhizobiales; family Rhizobiaceae; genus Shinella. Next base: position 2,525 of record CBFGOD010000412.1, read on the forward strand.
GAGAAGGCGTGATTGCCGACGAAGCTGAACGCCTGGTTGCCGCTCGTGCCTGTGTTGGCGTCGATGTCGCGCAGGTCGATCCTGTCGCCCTGGCCGTGGTTGAAGTCGAGGATGACATCCCGGCGGGCGCCGACGACCGATTCGGCAATGGCATTGAAATCGAAGCGGTCCGCGCCGGCGTCGCCCTGCAAGAGGTCCATGCCGCGGCCGCCGACGAGAACGTCATTGTTGCCGCGGCCGGCAAGGGCGTCGTCGCCATTGAGGCCCTTCAGCGTGTTGGCCGCACCTGAGCCGAAGATGGCGTCGCCGACATTCGTGCCCTCGGCGTTCTCGATGCTGACAAGGGTTTCGAAGCGATTGGCGCCGGTCTGCGCGAAACCCTGCTGGAGGTCGATGCCGACACCGGAGCCACCCAGGACGTTATCGTCGTCGCGGGGCAGGTAGCTGATAGAATCGACGCCTGCGCCGCCGTTGAAAGTGTTCTGCTGGCCGACGGAGAAGAACTTGTCATTGCCGTTCTCGCCGAAATAGCTGCTCTTGAAGGTGCTGACGGCGATCGTGTCGTTGCCGTCGCCGGCCCTGATGGTGTCGCCCAGTTCGTTGGAGAAGGAGCCGAAGCCCGTGCCGACATAGGTGTCGTTGCCCGCGCCGAGCAGAATGACGTTGCCGTCTTCCTTGACATTGACCACGCTGTCATTGCCGGCGCCGGCATCGACGAAGTTCCGGCCGCCGAAATCGTCGGAACGGTCGAGGATGATCGTGTCGTCACCGCCGAGCATGCGAAGGGTGATCTGGGTGTTGTTGATACTGCCGCCCTGGGTGAAGCGGTCTGCGCCGTTGGTTCCGGTGATCGTGCGTGCCATGTGTCGCTCTCCTCAACTCTCTCCGGGAAAGTCGTAGGGCAAAGAAAAGCGGCATGCAGTGCCCTATGGAACAGGTCAGCCAATCGAGCGCTTCAGGTGCTCGTCGAGGCGCGGCATGATTTCCACGAAGTTGCAGGGCATGTGGCGATAGTCGAGTTGTGCCTTGAGAATGCCGTCCCAGGCGTCCTTGCAGGCGCCGGGTGAGCCTGGCAGCACGAAGATGAACGTGGCGTTGGTGACGCCGCCCGTCGCGCGCGACTGGATCGTCGAGGTGCCGATCTTGTCGTAGGAAATGCGGTGGAAGACTTCGGAAAAGCCGTCCATGCGCTTTTCGAAGATCGGTTCCAGCGCTTCGGGCGTCACGTCGCGGCCGGTAAAACCCGTGCCGCCTGTCGTGATCACCACGTCGATAGTCTCGTCGCGGGTCCAGGCCTCCACCTGCGCGCGGATGGCGGGCACATCGTCCTTGACGATGGCGCGGGCGGCAAGCCGATGGCCGGCGTCGGCGATGCGGGCGACGAGCGTGTCGCCGGAGCGATCATCGGCAAGGACGCGCGTGTCGGACACGGTCAGCACGGCGATGCCGACGGGAATGAAGGGCCGCGTCTCGTCAAGCTTCGCCATGGGGCGCTCCTATTCCAGCGTCGTGGTGGCGGTGAAGAACCAGTGCGGATGTTTTTGCAAGAGCGCCGCCGCCGCCGCTTCCGCCGCCGTCATCGAAGGATATAGCGCGAAGCAGGTCGCACCGGAACCGGACATGCGCACCACGCGCGCATCGGTCGCGGCAAGATCCTCGGCGAT
>CBFGOD010000413.1:0-4187 GCA_965650295.1 uncultured Shinella sp.
GCGCGCTCAACGCGCTCGGCTACTCGCTGTCGGGCGGCGACGAGGATGAAGAACCCGAAATGATCGCAAGCAGCAATGTCACGATCGCCGATTCCTTCGATGAAGGCGGTGAAGCGGGTGGCAAGCCTGCGAAGGCCGTTGCCGAAGAAAAACCGGTTGCGACCGAAGCTGAAACCGAGCTCGCCTTCAACGCACCGGTTCCGGGCAGCCGCCCCGCCTTCAAGGCGGCCGAGACGACCAGCGAGCTTGCTCTCGTTGCTCCGACCACGAGTGGCGCTGTCGCCGCCCTCGAAGCGGCGACGACGACCGAAGAGCAGAAGCCTGAATTCGAAGACCTTTCGGCCTATAAGGTGCCGCTCCCCGTCATGCTGGGCGCCCGCACCCAGGCCGGCGATGCGCAGCCCGGCGAGACCATGACGGCGGCAGTTGCCGCGGCGGCAGCCGAGACGGCCGTTGCCACGGCTGAAGATGGCGAGGAGCTGGCCATGGTGCCGGTGCCGGGCCTTCGTCCGCAGGTCGAGCTTGACCAGTCGCAGACCGCGCTGATGGCGGCGGCGGAAGCCGATGTCGCGCTTCCGACGGCTGCCGATCGTTCCGGCCTTGCAGCACTCGCCGATCCCGCGACGGGTAGCGATCAGGGCAATCCGGTCGAGATGGCTGCACTGGTTTCCGACAATGCCGGCACCACGCGGTCGCTGGCGGGCGTCGATGCCTTTGAGGGCAAGGCGGTCGAGGAAACCCCGTCGAAGGGCGGACGTCCGAAGAAGAAGGATGCCGATGCGGCAAGCCGTGGTGCGATCCGCACCGAGCCGAAGCTGACGCAGAAGATCATTTCCAAGTGGGCGCTCGAGCAGGGCAACATGGCGACGCTTTCCAAGCCGGTCAAAGCGCCGCGCTTCGTGAGCCGCACGTTGCGCGCCGCGCCGACGACCGTCTACATGGCCGGCTTCCAGCCCGAGGGCAAGTCGATCGACAGCGCCCGCTTCAGCGGCAATGCGGTCAACTTCATGGAAGTGCGCAAGTTCGACTGAGGTCAATGACAGACAACAAAAAGCCCGCCGGAGCGATTCGGCGGGCTTTTTGTTTGGCTTTGGAGCATTGCCGGCAAAAGTGTGAAGCGGCTTTGCGTCCGGAAATGCTTGGGGTGCTTATTCGGCGTCCGGCGGCAGATCGATCATGCCCAGCGCCTGCAGGTAGGTGTCGAGGATGGCTTCCTGCTCCATGCGCTCGTCCTTGTCCTGCTTGCGGATCTGGATGACCTTGCGCAGGATCTTCGTGTCGAAGCCGGTGCCCTTGGCTTCGCCATAGACGTCCTTGATATCGTCGGCGATGGTTTTCTTTTCTTCCTCGAGGCGCTCGATGCGCTCGATGAATGCGCGAAGCTGGTCGCGTGCGACGCCGTGGGCATCCGACATGGTCTTCTCCTTGGGTGGACTGGGTATCGGCAAAAATTCGAAGGCCGTGACTTGCCGCGAACTTCCGGCAAGATCAAGGCCTATCACGTGGCGTTTCGGTTTTTCACGCCGTCGGGCGTCATTCTTTCGGCCGGTTGACTTCGAAGGCTGCCTTCTGCGCGTCGCTCGCCTCACGCTGGTAACGCGCGCGCCATTCCTCATAGGGCATGCCATAGACGATTTCGCGGGAGGCCTCCTTGTCGAGGGGAACGCCCGCCTCGTTGGCGGCATCGCGATACCAGTTGGACAGGCAGTTGCGGCAGAAGCCGGCCAGATTCATCATGTCGATGTTCTGCACATCCGTGCGCTCGCGCAGGTGCTTGACGAGGCGCCGGAAGGCGGCGGCCTCGAATTCGGTCTGCTGTTCTTTGCTGAGGTCTGTCATCGGCTCGGTCTCAATAGGGTCCGGTGCGGGAATTGTGTATCTCGTATGTGTGCAGGGCGGGGTCGGCATTCAATCGCGAAAAGATCGGCGCGAGGCGATCGACCCAGTCGGCAATGCCGGCCGGATCGCCGATCTCGTCCTGGCGGATTTCGATGAGCGCATGCGCGATGCCCGGTTTCATGCAATGGCGGAACATCGTGTCACCGCGCAATGCCCCGTCATAGGGCTCGTTGTCGCCCACCACGACATCGCCGAGGTTTTCGAGTTCGGCGAGCAGCGGGCCGACGGCGCGGTGGTCGCTGTCCCACAGCACGGTCACCTGCCAGGGTCGGGGTGTGCCCTTCCAGGCCGGCGTGAAGGAATGCATGGACATGACGAGCGGCGCCTTGCCCGTGTGTCCGGCCACCGCATCGATCGTACGGGACACGGCATCGTGATAGGGGCGGTGATAGGTTTCGAGCCGATATTGCCATTCTTCCGGCGTGATCGGGTGGTTGCCTGGAATGATCGCGCCGTCGGAAATGCGCATGACGAGCGTCGGGTCGTCCTCGCCGCGGTTGGGGTCGATCAGCAGACGGGAGAAGCGGCTCATCACGACCGGCGCGTTCAGCCGGGCGTTCAGGCCGCGCACCACGCCTTCGACGCCGATATCGTAGGCGATGTGCCGCTCGAAGGCACTCTCCGGCAGGCCGAGGCGGCCGTAACGTTCGGGCAGGAGATTGGTGGCATGGTCCGCCAGAATGACGAGCCCGAGGCTGAGGTCGCCGTCAATGATCTCGAAGGAAGGATGATCCTGCATGCCGTTAGCCGAAATTGTACCGCTCATGCCGACTGATCGCATGGGGCGATCCGGCCCGCAAGCCGCGGGGCCTGCGGTTGCAGGAAAGATTCCTTCTCCTTTTGTGAAATTGTAATCGATTAGTGTTGCGTTGACATTCATGCCCCGTCGTCGCAAGAAAGCGCATATTCAAATCAACGGAGTTCCATTGGAAACCGTGCGAGCCAAGAGCTATAGCCCCTTCGTCCCGAAAGCCACGCGCCTTCTCCAGGCCGGCCTTTTCACTTTTGCGGGCTTCCTCGCCCTTTCCGTGCCCAATGAGGCGAAAGCCGAGTTCCGTGTCTGTAATGGCACGCAGAACCTCGTCGGCGTCGCCATCGGCTATCGCGCCAAGGAAGGCTGGATGACCGAGGGCTGGTGGCAGGTGCCGGCCACGACCTGCGCCACGCTGATCGAGGGCGAGCTGCAATCGCGCTACTACTATCTCTATGCCGAAGATGCTGCCCGCGGCGGCCGCTGGACCGGGGACGTCAACATGTGCGTCGCCGAGAACGAGTTCAAGATCACCGGCGTGCAGGACTGCTTTGCCCGCGGTTTCCAGCGCATGGGCTTCAAGGAATATGACACGGGCCGACAGGGAAGCTGGATGGTGCAGCTTTCCGATACGCCAGGGACCCAGGAAAGCCAGAACTGATGAGACGGAACAGAAAAGTCAAAATCCTCGCCACGCTCGGACCCGCATCCTCCGACGAGCAGATGATCCAGAAGCTGCATGAGGCGGGGGCAGACCTGTTCCGCATCAATATGAGCCATGCCAGCCACGACGTGATGCGCACGCTGATCAGCCGCATCCGCGCCGTCGAGGCCCGCTGTGGCCGTCCCATCGGCATCCTCGCCGACCTTCAGGGCCCAAAGCTGCGCGTCGGCAAGTTCGCCAACGGTTCGGAAGAGCTGAAGCCCGGCCAGACCTTCACGCTCGACAACAAGGACGAGCCCGGCGACAACAGCCGTGTCTTCCTGCCCCATCCGGAAATCCTGGAATCGGTGAAGCCGGGCCATCGCCTGCTGATCGACGACGGCAAATTGCACCTGCGCGCCGAAAAATCCGATGGCAAGTCGATCGTCTGCACCGTCGTTTCCGGCACCAAGATCTCCGACCGTAAGGGCGTCAGCCTGCCTGATACGCTGCTCGGCGTCGGTGCGCTGACCGAGAAGGACCGCGTCGACCTCGATGCAGTTCTGGCGACCGGCAGCGTCGACTGGGTGGCGCTGTCCTTCATCCAGCGTCCAGAAGACCTGGCCGAAGTGCGCAAGATTTCGCGTGGCCGCGTCGGCCTGATGTCGAAGATCGAAAAGCCGCAGGCTATCGAACGCATCGACGAGATCATCGACCTCTCGGACGCCCTGATGGTCGCCCGTGGCGACCTTGGCGTGGAAATGCCGCTGGAAGCGGTTCCCGGTCTGCAGAAGCAGCTCATCCGTGCCTGCCGCCGCGCCGGCAAGCCCGTTGTCGTTGCGACCCAGATGCTGGAATCGATGATCTCGGCGCCGGTGCCGACGCGCGCAGAAG
>CBFGOD010000414.1:0-4146 GCA_965650295.1 uncultured Shinella sp.
ACTTTTCGCAGATGATGCCCTTGTACTTCATGCGCTTGTACTTGCCGCACAGGCACTCGTAGTCCTTGATCGGCCCGAAAATGCGCGCGCAGAAGAGACCGTCGCGTTCCGGCTTGAACGTGCGGTAGTTGATGGTTTCCGGCTTCTTGATCTCGCCGTACGACCACGACAGGATCTTTTCCGGCGACGCGATCGAAATACGGATGGAGTCGAACGTCTGCGCAGGCACCTGCGGGTTGAAAAGGTTCATGACCTCTTGGTTCATGCCTATCTCCTTCGTGGGCCAATGGCCCTCTGCTTAGCAGTCAAATGCGGCGATACCCGGGTGCCACACGACTGCTTGAAACGGATGAGCCGCCCCCTGCCGAACAGGCGGGAGGCGGAAACGGTGCGCGCCTGATGGCGCGCACCTGATCAGATCACTCTGCCGCGTCGGGAAGCTGGCCGGCTTCCGCGTTCGGGTCGACCTTGGAGTTCTCGAGTTCAACCGACAGACCGAGCGAGCGCATTTCCTTGACGAGAACGTTGAAGCTCTCCGGAATGCCCGCTTCGAACGTGTCGTCGCCACGAACGATCGCCTCGTACACCTTGGTGCGGCCCGCGACGTCGTCCGACTTCACGGTCAGCATTTCCTGCAGCGTGTAGGCGGCGCCGTAGGCTTCGAGCGCCCAGACCTCCATTTCCCCGAAGCGCTGGCCGCCGAACTGCGCCTTGCCGCCCAGCGGCTGCTGGGTAACGAGCGAGTAAGGACCAATCGAACGGGCGTGGATCTTGTCGTCCACGAGGTGGTTCAGCTTGATCATGTACATGTAGCCGACGGTGACCTTGCGGTCGAAGGCTTCACCCGTACGGCCGTCGTACAGAACCGACTGGCCGGAAGAGTTGAGGCCCGCACGCTCGAGCATGCTGGCAACGTCGGGTTCATGCGCACCGTCGAAGACCGGCGTTGCGATCGAGACACCCTTGCGGGACTGCTCGGCAAGCTTGACCAGGGCGGCGTCGTCGAAATGGGCGACTTCGTCCTTGGCTTCGCTCTCGTAGACTTCCGTCAGCTCGCGCTTCAGGTCCGAGATGTCCATGGTCTTGCGATACTCGTCGAGCAGGTCGCCGATCTTCTTGCCCATGCCGGCGCAAGCCCAGGCAAGGTGGGTTTCGAGGATCTGGCCGACGTTCATGCGCGAGGGCACGCCCAGCGGGTTCAAGCAGATGTCGACATGCGTACCGTCTTCGAGGAACGGCATGTCCTCGATCGGCAGGATGCGCGAAACCACGCCCTTGTTGCCGTGACGGCCGGCCATCTTGTCGCCCGGCTGGATCTTGCGCTTCACAGCGACGAAGACCTTGACCATCTTCATGACGCCCGGGGGCATTTCGTCGCCGCGCTGGACCTTCTCGACCTTGTCCATGAAGCGCTGTTCAAGGCGCGACTTGGATTCGTCGTACTGGCCGCGGAGCGCTTCGATTTCGCCCTGAACCTTCTCGTCCTCGACGGCGAACATCCACCACTGCGAGCGGGGATATTCGGAGATGACGGCGTTCGACAGCTCGGTGCCCTTCTTGAAGGCCTTCGGGCCGGCGACGGCGACGTGGCCGCGCAGCATGTCGATCAGACGGCCGTAAACGTTACGGTCGAGGATCGCCTGCTCGTCGTCACGGTCCTTTGCCAGACGCTCGATCTCTTCACGCTCGATCGCCATCGCGCGTTCGTCCTTCTCCACGCCGTGGCGGTTGAAGACGCGAACTTCGACGACGGTGCCGAAGGTGCCGGGCGGCATGCGCATGGAGGTGTCGCGAACGTCGGAGGCCTTTTCACCGAAGATGGCGCGCAGGAGCTTTTCTTCCGGCGTCATCGGGCTTTCGCCCTTCGGGGTGATCTTGCCGACCAGGATGTCGCCCGGCTGAACCTCTGCACCGATGTAAACGATACCGGCTTCGTCGAGGTTCTTCAGCGCTTCTTCCGAAACGTTCGGAATGTCGCGCGTGATTTCTTCCGGGCCGAGCTTGGTGTCGCGGGCCATGACTTCGAATTCTTCGATATGGATGGACGTGAACACGTCGTCGGAGACGATGCGCTCGGACATCAGGATCGAGTCTTCGTAGTTGTAGCCGTTCCACGGCATGAACGCGACGAGCGCGTTGCGGCCGAGTGCCAGGTCGCCGAGGTCGGTCGACGGACCGTCCGCGATGATGTCGCCCTTGTTCAGAACGTCGCCGACGGTGACCAGCGGGCGCTGGTTGACGCAGGTGTTCTGGTTGGAGCGCTGGAACTTCTGCAGGCGGTAGATATCGACGCCCGACTTCGACGGATCGAGGTCTTCCGTGGCGCGGATAACGATACGGGTCGCGTCGACCTGGTCGACGACGCCGCCGCGGCGAGCCGCGATGGCAGCGCCCGAGTCACGGGCAACGACCGGTTCCATGCCCGTGCCGACGAACGGTGCTTCTGCACGCAGCAGCGGCACAGCCTGACGCTGCATGTTCGAACCCATGAGCGCGCGGTTGGCGTCGTCGTTCTCGAGGAACGGGATGAGCGCCGCTGCGACCGAAACGAGCTGCTTCGGCGAAACGTCCATCAGGTTGATCTGGTCGCGCGGCGCGAGCATGACTTCGCCGGCGTGACGGCAGACGACGAACTCTTCAGCGAAGGAGTTGTCGCCTTCCAGCGGCGAGTTGGCCTGCGCGACGTGGTACTTGGCCTCTTCCATGGCGGAGAGGTAGACCACGTCGGTCGTGACCTTGCCGTCCACGATCTTGCGGTACGGGCTTTCGATGAAGCCGTACTTGTTGACGCGGGCGAAGGTTGCAAGCGAGTTGATCAGACCGATGTTCGGGCCTTCCGGCGTCTCGATCGGGCAGATGCGGCCGTAGTGGGTCGGGTGAACGTCGCGGACTTCGAAGCCGGCGCGTTCGCGGGTCAGACCACCCGGGCCAAGAGCCGAAAGACGGCGCTTGTGGGTGATTTCCGACAGCGGGTTCACCTGGTCCATGAACTGCGAGAGCTGCGAGGAACCGAAGAATTCACGAACCGCGGCAGCAGCCGGCTTCGCGTTGATCAGGTCCTGCGGCATGACCGTATCGATTTCGATCGAGGACATGCGTTCCTTGATCGCGCGCTCCATGCGCAGCAGGCCGAGACGGTACTGGTTCTCCATCAGCTCGCCGACCGAACGAACACGGCGGTTGCCGAGGTTGTCGATGTCGTCGATCTCGCCCTTGCCGTCGCGCAGTTCGACCAGCATCTTGACCACGGCGAGGATATCGTCCTTGCGCAGCGTGCGGACCGTGTCGGCAACGTCGAGGTCGAGGCGCATGTTCATCTTCACGCGGCCGACGGCGGAGAGGTCGTAACGCTCCGCATCGAAGAACAGTGTGTTGAACATGGCTTCGGCCGAATCCATGGTCGGCGGCTCACCCGGACGCATGACGCGGTAGATGTCGAACAGAGCGTCCTGACGGTTCTCGTTCTTGTCTGCCGCAAGCGTGTTGCGGATGTAGGCGCCGACATTGATATGGTCGATGTCGAGAACCGGGATTTCGTCGAAACCGGCCGACAGGATGACCGGAAGGGTCTTCTCGTCGATTTCGTCGCCGGCTTCGAGATAAATTTCACCCGTCGTGTAGTTGACGACGTCTTCGGCGAGGTAGTTGCCGTAGAGGTCCTCATCGGTCGCCTTGAGAGCCTTGAGGCCCTTTTCGGAGAGCGAGCGCAACAGACGCGGGGTGAGCTTTTTGCCGATTTCGACAACAACTTCACCGCTGTCGGCGTCGATCATATCCGCGACGGCCTTCTGGCCCTTCAGCGCGTCGGGATTGAACGGAACGCGCCAGCCCTTGCCGTCACGCTGGTAGAGCGACTTCGTGTAGAAGGTCGACAGGATTTCTTCGCCGTCCATGCCAAGCGCCATGAGGAGCGAGGTGGCCGGGATCTTGCGGCGGCGGTCGATACGCGCATGCACGATGTCCTTGGCGTCGAACTCGATGTCGAGCCAGGAACCGCGATACGGGATGACGCGGGCAGCAAAGAGCAGCTTGCCGGAAGAATGGCTCTTGCCCTTGTCGTGATCGAAGAACACGCCCGGCGAACGGTGCATCTGGGAAACGATGACGCGCTCGGTGCCGTTGACGATGAACGTGCCGTTGTCGGTC
>CBFGOD010000415.1:0-4144 GCA_965650295.1 uncultured Shinella sp.
GAAGTTCCGATCTGGGCCAAGCAGGGCTGGCTGGTGCCGCTCGACAATCTCGGCGCCGATTACGACGTCGATGACCTGCTGCCGGCCATCCGTTCCGGTCTGACCGGCGAGGACGGCAAGCTCTATGCCGCGCCGTTCTACGGCGAAAGCTCGATGGTCATGTACCGCAAGGACCTGATGGAAAAGGCTGGGCTCACCATGCCCGACGCCCCGACCTGGGAGTTCATTGCGGATGCTGCCCGCAAGATGACCGATCGCAATGCCGGCATCAACGGCATCTGCCTGCGCGGCAAGGCCGGCTGGGGCGAGAACATGGCCTTCCTGACCGCAACCGCGAACGCCTTCGGCGCCCGCTGGTTCGACGAGAAGTGGACCCCGCAGTTCGACCAGCCGGAATGGAAGAACACGCTCGACTTCTACGTCAAGCTGATGAACGACGCCGGCCCGCAGGGCGCGTCCTCGAACGGCTTCAACGAGAACCTGGCGCTGTTCCAGCAGGGCAATTGTGGCATGTGGATCGACGCCACGGTTGCGGCGTCCTTCGTCTCCAACCCGAAGGAATCGACGGTCGCCGACAAGGTCGGCTATGCGCTCGCTCCCGATACGGGCCTCGGCAAGCGCGGCAACTGGCTCTGGGCCTGGAACCTCGCGATCCCGGCCGGCTCGCAGAAGACCGCATCGGCCGAGAAGTTCATCGCCTGGGCAACCGGCAAGGACTACACGAAGCTCGTCGCCGAGAAGGAAGGCTGGGCAAACGTACCTCCGGGCACGCGCTCCTCGCTCTATGCGAACGCGGAGTATGAAAAGGCAGCTCCCTTCGCGAAGATGACGCTCGACTCGATCAACGCGGCTGACCCGAAGAACCCGGCCGTCAAGCCGGTGCCCTATGTCGGCGTGCAGTTCGTCGCCATCCCGGAATTCCAGGGTCTCGGCACGACGGTCGGTCAGCTCTTCTCGGCAGCGCTTGCCGGCCAGATGTCGGTCGACGATGCACTCGCACAGGCACAGTCGGTCACCACACGTGAGATGACCCGCGCCGGTTACATCAAGTAACCAACCTCCTCCCCAAGGACAGGCTGCCCGGAATGCGTTCCGGGCAGCCGTGAAAACGGGGTGCTTCCTCCGGCGCGGCGCGGCCCGCCGCCGCCTGCGCCGGATTATCCAAAGCAGTGACGAGAGATCTGGGGTTCCATCCATGGGAGGGTGGAAAGCCTGTCCGGCGCCTGATGCTGCCGGCGAAACGGGGAGGTCACGACGATGGCGACGGAGAACACGCGCGGATTGGCGCGGATGATGCTGGCACCCTCTGTGGGTTTGCTGTTGGTCTGGATGATCGTGCCGCTGGCGATGACGCTGTGGTTTTCGTTCCAGAACTACAATCTCCTGAACCCGGCCAATGTCAGCTGGGCAGGCCTGTTCAATTACCAGTATTTCTACACCGATCCCGCCTTCTTCCAGTCGATCTGGAACACGCTGCTCATCGTGGTCGGCGTGCTGTTCATCACCGTCATCGGCGGTGTGGGCATCGCGCTTCTCCTCGACCAGCCGATGTGGGGGCAGGGCATCGTGCGTATCATGATCATCTCGCCCTTCTTCGTCATGCCGCCGGTGGCGGCACTCGTGTGGAAGAACATGATCATGCATCCGGGCTACGGCGTGCTTGCCGATATCAACCGGGCGATCGGCCTGCAGCCCGTCGACTGGTTTGCGCAATATCCGCTGTTTTCGATCATCATCATCGTCGCCTGGCAATGGCTGCCCTTTGCGACGCTCATCCTCTTGACCGCGCTGCAATCGCTCGACGGCGAGCAGAAGGAAGCGGCCGAGATGGATGGCGCAGGCTTCGTGTCGCGCTTCGTCTATCTGACGCTGCCGCATCTCGCCCGCTCGATCACAGTCGTCATCCTGATCCAGACGATCTTCCTGCTCGGCGTCTACGCGGAGATCCTCGTCACGACCAATGGCGGCCCGGGCTATGCCTCGACCAACCTGCCATTCCTGATCTATCGCACCGCGCTCCTCGGCTATGACGTCGGCGGCGCCTCGGCCGGCGGCATCATCGCCGTCATCCTCGCCAATATCGTCGCCTTCTTCCTGATGCGCGCCGTCGGCAAGAACCTGGACAAGTAAGGGGATACGACCATGGCTAGAGCCGTCTCGACACGACGCACCGTCGTCTTCACCATCGCCGCCTGGATCGTCGCGCTGATCATCTTCTTCCCGATCCTCTACACGATCATCACCTCGTTCAAATCCGAGACGGAGGCGATCAAGGGCTTCAACATCATCCCCTCGGGCACGATCGAGAGCTACCAGGCCGTCCAGGCGCAGAGCAACTACTTCAAGTTCTTCCTGAACTCGGTGGTCCTGTCGCTCGGCTCGACGCTCCTGGCGCTGCTGATCGCGGTGCCTGCCGCCTGGTCGATGGCCTTCTCACCGACGAAGAAGACCAAGGACATCCTGATGTGGATGCTCTCGACCAAGATGATGCCGGCCGTCGCCGTGCTCGTGCCGATCTACCTGATCTTCCGCGACTTCGGCTTGCTCGACAGCCGCATCGGGCTGACCGTCATGCTGACCATGATCAACCTGCCGATCGTGATCTGGATGCTCTACACCTATTTTAGGGAAATCCCCGGCGAGATCCTGGAGGCGGCCCGCATGGATGGCGCGTCGCTGTGGGGCGAGATCGTCTATGTGCTGACCCCGATGGCGGTGCCGGGCATTGCGTCCACCATGCTGCTCAACATCATCCTGGCCTGGAACGAGGCGTTCTGGACGATCCGCCTGACGACGACCAATGCCGCCCCGCTGACGGCCTTCATCGCCTCGTTCTCCAGTCCGCAGGGCCTGTTCTGGGCGAAGCTCTCGGCCGCCTCGACGCTCGCCATCGCGCCCATCCTGATCATGGGGTGGTTCAGCCAGAAACAGCTTGTCCGCGGCCTCACCTTCGGCGCCGTGAAGTAGAACAGAGATCGGGGAGGAGCCACCATGGGCAAGATCATTCTCAAGAAGGTCAACAAGTCGTTCGGCGCCACGCAGGTCATTCCGGGCATCGACCTGACCATCAATGACGGCGAGTTCGTCGTCTTCGTCGGCCCGTCGGGCTGCGGCAAGTCCACGCTGCTGCGCCTCATAGCCGGGCTTGAGGACACCACGAGCGGTTCCATCGAGATCGACGGCAAGGACGTCACGGGGGCAGCCCCCGCCAAGCGCGGCCTTGCCATGGTGTTCCAGTCCTATGCGCTCTATCCGCATATGAGCGTCGCCAAGAACATCGCCTTCCCCTTGAAGATGGCGAAGATGGACCAGGCGGCGATCGACAGGAAGGTGACGGAAGCCGCGCGCGTGCTCAACCTCACCAACTATCTCGAGCGTCGTCCGGGCCAGTTGTCCGGTGGCCAGCGCCAGCGTGTGGCGATCGGCCGGGCCATCGTGCGCGAGCCCTCGGCCTTCCTGTTCGATGAACCCTTGTCGAACCTCGATGCGGCATTGCGCGGCACGATGCGGCTGGAGATCTCCGAGCTGCACCACCAGCTGAAGACGACGATGATCTATGTCACGCACGACCAGGTCGAGGCGATGACCATGGCCGACAAGATCGTGGTGCTGAACGCCGGCAATATCGAGCAGGTCGGCTCGCCGCTCGATCTCTACAACAAGCCCGACAACCTGTTCGTCGCCGGCTTCATCGGCTCGCCGCGCATGAATTTCGTCAAGGGCGAGGCGGCCAAGCCGTACAATGCCCCGACCGTCGGCATCCGCCCGGAGCACATAAAACTCTCCAAGGAGAGCGGCAGCTGGAAGGGCGTGGTCGGCGTTGCCGAACATCTCGGCTCCGATACGTTCCTGCATGTCAATGTCGCGGATATCGGCATGCTGACCGTGCGCGCCGACGGCGACTTCCCCGTCACACACGGCGATACCGTCTGGCTCACACCCGACACAACACGCATCCATCGCTTCGATGACAAAGGATTGGCAATTCGATGAAAAGGCTGGAGGGCAAGAGCGCGCTGATCACGGGATCGGCCCGCGGCATCGGACGCGCCTTTGCCGAAGCCTATGTGCGGGAAGGGGCGCGGGTTGCGATTGCCGATATCAATCTGGAGCGGGCGAACGCGACCGCACAGGAGATCGGCCC
>CBFGOD010000416.1:0-4144 GCA_965650295.1 uncultured Shinella sp.
CGAACTCCTGACCCCCAGATTCGTAGTCTGGTGCTCTATCCAGCTGAGCTACGGGTGCGCTGACAGCGGGGCGTTTGGTGCCCGTCTGTGAGGCGGTTCACTAAAGGGTACTCCGGGTTATTGCAAGCGTCTTTCTCAGAAAAAATGTACTTTTTTCACCGTCCCGTCATATCCGGCCGGCAAGCGCCTCAGAAATCAGGCGCGGTGACGGAAGGCGTCGAGGGGGACGGGGCGGTCGGGCAGCTCGATGCGGAAGAGCGTGCCGGGGGTCGCCTTTTCGACGAGCGCGATCGTGCCGCCATGGGCGAGCACGAGTTCGCGGGCGATGGCGAGGCCAAGGCCGGTGCCGCCGGAGCGCACGGAGCCGCGGAAGGCGGCGAAGAGGTTTTCACGCGCCTTGGCGGGCATGCCGGGGCCGTTGTCGTCGATGGCGATCGACACGACAGCGCCGGTGCGCAGGCCCGTCACCACGACGGCGCGGCGTTCGCCGCCCAGATCCTGCGCCAGCGCCTCCACGGCGTTGCGGCAGAGATTGTGGATGACCCGGAAGAGCTGCTCGCCGTCGGCATCGACCTCCAGCGCCTGCTCGATCTGCACCACGAAATCGATGTCGCCGCGCGTATCGAGCGCCAGAACCTCCGACACTTCCTGCACGAGGGGGCGCAGCGCCACGAAGCGGCGGCGCGGCTCCGGCTCGCGCATGCGGCCATAGGAGAGCACCTCATTCGTGTAGCCCACCGCCCGGTCGATGCTGCGCAGCAGTTTCGGCGCGACGCGCTTGACCACGGGGTCGTCCACATCGGAGAGGCGGTCGGACATCAGCTGCGCCGACGCCAGGATATTGCGCATGTCGTGGTTGATCTTCGATACGGCGAGGCCAAGATCGGCGAGGTTCTTCTGTTCCTTCAGCGTGCGCTGCAGCGTCTGCTGCATGGCGGCCAGATGAATGCCGGCAACGGCGATTTCGTCGCGGCCGCCCGACGGCACCAGCACGCGCACCGGATTGGCGGGATCGGCGGTGAAGGCCTGGATGTTTTCCGTCATCCGGCGCACCGGGCGGATCAGCAGGCGGTTGAGCGCGAAGAAGATCGGGCTTGCCGTGACCAGCGAGATGAACATCGAGAGGATGAAGACATTGCGCGCATAGGCAAGCATGGCGCGGCGCAGCTTCTGCTCGTCGAGCAGAAGCTCGATGCGCGTGCTCGTTTCGCCGACCGGGCCATAGACGCGGATGACGCGCTTGCCGCCGAACAGCAGCGTGTCGAAGGCGTCGTAGATCGCCGTCGGCAGCGAGACATCGGAAAGGTCGTATTGCGCGTCGATGCTCGGCGGCATGTCGAGAGCCGCCACCATGCGCGAGGCATCCGCCTTCTTCAGCACGATCGCCTTGGCGCCCGTCGCCATCAGCGTTTCCTGCTGCACGGCGCGCGGCAGCTCCTGATCCGGCAGGCCTTCGATGACGACACTGGCGGCGGCGGCCGTGTTCAGGCGGTCGCGCAGCCATTGCAGGCGCATATTGGCGACCGAAGGCGCAAAAATCAGCACTTCGGCGATCATCACGAAGACGGCGGTGAGCAGCAGCAGCCTGCCCGACAGGCCGGACAGATATCCGGCCGCCGGCACCGGCGTCCCGGTCAAGGACGCGGATGCGTCTCTGTCCATCATCTCTCAACTCCCGGCGGCACAATGCGCGGCAAATGGCAGCGGGCCGGAGGCGCGCCCCTGCGCCACCCGCCCTGCAATGCGGTAATTATAAGAGATTGCGGCGATTTTTCCAACGCCGGTTCAAAATGTAAAACGCGGCGGTGTCGCCACCGCCGCGTTGCTGTCTCCACCGATCCCCGAAAGGATCAGAACTCTTCCCAGTTTTCCTGGGCGACGGCGGCCGTCGCCACGGCGCGGTTGCCGCCGAAGGCGCGGGCGACATTGCCCATCATGCGGCGGGCGGGCGATTCGACCGGGCGGCTTTCGGCGCGGGCAGGTGCGACGTACTGCGCGGCGTCACCGGTGCGGAAGCGGGCGACGAGATCGGCCAGGCTGTCGGCCTCGCCCTTCAGCTTGTGCGTGGCGGCCGATGTTTCCTCGACCATCGCGGCATTGTGCTGCGTCACCTGGTCCATCTGGTTGATGGCAGTGCTGATTTCCTGCAGGCCCGTCGCCTGTTCGCGGGCGGCGGTGGCGATCGCATGGATGCGGTCGTTGATGGTGACGACGCGGGTCTCGATGTCGGAGAGGGCGGCACCCGTCTCCTGGACATATTTCACGCCGACGGCCACTTCGCTGCCCGACTTGGTGATCAGGCCCTTGATGTCCTTGGCGGCGCTGGCGGCGCGCTGGGCGAGTTCACGCACTTCCTGCGCGACGACCGCAAAACCCTTGCCGGCTTCGCCCGCACGGGCGGCTTCCACGCCGGCATTCAGCGCGAGAAGGTTCGTCTGGAAGGCGATCTCGTCGATGACCGAGATGATCTGGCTGATCTCGCTGGAGGCCTGCTCGATGCGGCCCATGGCGTCGATGGCGTTGCGCACGATGGCGCCCGACTGCTTGGCGCTCTGCGTCGCCTCGCCGACCATCGAGGTCGCCTCGTTGGCCCGTTCCGTCGAATTCTTGACGGCGGCGGTGATTTCTTCGAGCGCGGCGGAGGTTTCCTCGAGCGCTGCGGCCTGCTGCTCGGTGCGCTTGGAAAGATCGTCCGAGGCGGTGCGCAGCTCGCCGGAATTGGCGTTGATGGCATCCGTCGAGCCGCGCACTTCGCGCATGGTGCGCTGGAGCGTGGCAAGCGTCGCATTAACGTTCTGCTGCAACTCAGCGAAGGCGCCGCGGAACGAGCCGTTCATGGTCTGCGTCAGGTCGCCGTCGGCCAGCGAGCCGATGACGCGGCGGGTTTCGGCGATGCCCTCCTCGACGCCCGCGACCAGCTCGTTGACGGAGCGGGCGAAGCGGTTGAGGTCCTCGTTGTGATAATCCTTGCCGATGCGCGAGGAGAAGTCGCCGGCGGCGGCCGCGTGAACGACGGTCGCGATGGAGGACTGGAGGTCCGCGCTCTTTTCGCGCAGAACCTGTTCCTGGGCGTTGAGGTCGCGCACGGTGATGGCGTTCTGGCGGAACACGGCGACGGCGGCGGCCATTTCGCCGATCTCGTCCTGGCGGCCGGCATAGGGCACTTCCGTCTCGAGATCGCCGCCGGCAAGCCGGTTCATCGTGTCGGTGACCTTCTGGATCGGGCGGCTCAGTTCATTGGTCGCGATATAGAAGGCGATGCCGCCGCCCAGCACGAGGCCGGCGCCGACGGTGCCGAGCACGAGCGTCAGCATCAGGGTCTCGAAGGCGGCGATGTCGGCCTTGATGGCCGTCAGGTTCTCGTTGTCCGTCTGCACGACGGCGTCGATTTCCTTCTGGAAGGCCTTGCGGTTGGCGCGGTTCAGCTCGTTATTGCCCTGCTCGTTGGCGGCGGCGATCGATTCCGTGGTGCCGAGGCGAGCCGTTTCCATGCGGAAGGTGCGGAATTCGGCGGCGCGCGAAACCACGGCGTCGAAGGCGGCCT
This sequence comes from uncultured Shinella sp., assembly GCA_965650295.1. Classification (GTDB taxonomy): domain Bacteria; phylum Pseudomonadota; class Alphaproteobacteria; order Rhizobiales; family Rhizobiaceae; genus Shinella. The sequence continues at coordinate 3,545 of CBFGOD010000416.1, forward strand.
TCTGCGCGTCCGGCACGATCGGCTGCCATTCCTTGAGTGTCGCGTCGATGCCGTCGAGTTCCTTGGCAATACCTTCGGCGAATTTCTTGGCGCCCTCGGTGTCCTTGGCGGCGTAGACGCCGCGCGCTTCCATCACGACGGCGGTAACCTGGCGGTTCAGATGCTCGCCGAGGAAGGCGCGATCCGCAGCGTTCTCATACTGATGCAGCTTGTCGCTGTATTCGGAGACCACATGAACGGCGATGGCGCCGATGAGGACGGAAATGAAGCCCATCACGCCCACGATGAGGTAGATCTTGCCGCGTATTTTCACGTCACACTCCAAGCACAGCTGACAAACGGGTAACGGCTCGACCGCCTCCACAAGACAATGACGGTAAACGGTAAAGGTTAATTAGATTTTGATCCAACCCACCGAGAATCGGGTATCTCGAACATTGCTAATGTTGCGCCAGCGTAAAATAACGAGGAATTTCAGGGCTGCAGCCTGACGTTACGTCAGTCAGACCTGATAAAACACCAGTCAACACAACCCAAAGAGGCATTCCGCCTTAACGATTATGACAGTCCGGCGCGCCGTGCTGCCGCAATTGACTTTTG
>CBFGOD010000417.1:0-4142 GCA_965650295.1 uncultured Shinella sp.
TGCGGCAGCATCCCAGGAGCCCGTGGTCGAGAAGATCACCTTCGCCGGCGAGGACTGGCTCTATTTCAAGGCGATTGCCCCGCAGGTCGCGATCATCCGCGCCACCACGGCCGATGAACGCGGCAACCTGACCTATGAACACGAAGGCGCTTATCTCGGCGGCCTCGACCAGGCGCTCGCCGCCCGCAACAATGGCGGTATCGTCATCGCTCAGGTCAAGCGCATCACCAAGGAAGGCTCGCTGAAGCCGCATGACGTGCGCGTGCCCGGCGTGCTGGTCGATTACGTGGTGGTCGATCCGGAGCAGAAGCAGACGACACAGACGCTCTACGACCCCGCCATCTCCGGCGAAATCTTCCGGCCGCTCGACAGCTTCCGCGTGCCCGAGTTCAACATCCAGAAGGTCATCGCCCGCCGTGTGGCGCAGGAACTGGAATCCGGCAGCGCCGTCAATCTCGGTTTCGGCATTTCCGCCAACGTGCCGCGCATCCTGATGGAAGAAGGCCTGCATGGCGCCGTCACCTGGGTCATCGAACAGGGCGCCGTCGGCGGTGTGCCGCTGCTCGATTTCGCCTTCGGCTGCGCCTCCAATGCCGATGCGTTCATGCCCTCGCCTTACCAGTTCACCTATTTCCAGGGTGCAGGCTTCGATGCCTCCCTGCTCTCCTTCCTGGAGATTGGCAAGGACGGCTCGGTCAATGTCTCGAAGCTTTCCTTCCGGCCGCATGTGACGGCGGGCTGCGGCGGCTTCGTCGACATCACGGCGCGGGCGAAGAAGATCGTCTTCTCCGGCATGTTCAATGCCGGCGCCAAGCTCGGCATCGAGAACGGCAAGCTGGTGATCGAGAAGGAAGGCAAGCTGAAGAAGCTGGTCAATGCGGTCGAGCATGTCACCTTCTCCGGTCCGCGCGGCGTGGCGCAGGGACAGGACATCACCTATGTCACCGAGCGTTGCGTGCTGAAGCTGACGCCCGAGGGCATCGTGCTCACCGAGATCGCGCCGGGCGTCGATCTCCAGGCGCATATCCTCGACCAGTCGGAATTCGACCTCATCGTCTCACCGGATCTGAAAGTCATGGATGCCGCGCTGTTCACGGATGCGCCGATCGGCCTGACGCTGCCGCAAAAGGCGCCGCTGAAGCTGGGAGCCAACCATGGCTGAGCCGCGCATCCGCATTTCCGTCGAAGGCTTAGTCGCAACGATCACCGTCGCGCGGCCGGAAAAGGCGAATGCCTTCGATATCGATATGCTGAAGGAGCTTTCCGCCGCCTGCGACGACGTCGAAGCCAATGCCGGCGTGCGCGTCGCCATCCTGACCGGCGAAGGCAAGGCCTTTTCAGCCGGTGGCGATATCCGCGCCTGGGCCGGCATGGAGGCCAATGAATTCGGCCATGCCTGGGTGCGCTTCGGCCACCGTGTCTTCGAACGGCTGGCGACGCTGCGCATGCCGCTGATTGCCGCCGTCAACGGCCATGCGCTGGGCGGCGGGCTGGAGCTGGCGGCAGCAGCGGATATCCGTATCGCCGAGCGCCATGTGAAGATTGGCCTGCCGGAAGCCGGCCTCGGCATGGTGCCCGGCTGGTCGGGCACGCAGCGGCTGGTCAAGCGGTTTAGCGCGCAGGCCGTGCGCCGCATGCTCATCGGCGGCGAGGTGCTGACAGCCGACGAGGCACAGACGCTGGGGATCGTCGATCAGGTCGTTGAAACGGGGACGGTCCTGGAGGCCGCAAAGACCTATGCGGCGCGCATCGTGGCACGCGGGCCGGCGGCAACGGAAATTTCAAAGCTGATGATCGCGGTAGCGAACGGCGAAGACAATGGTGCGGCGGTGGAGGCCCTCGGCTCGATCCTCGTCGCCAAGACCGGGGACCTGAAGGAAGGCGTTGCCGCCTTCACCGGAAAACGCCCCGCAGACTTCAAGGGAGACTGGTAATGACCGCGTTTGTGAAACCCAAGGCGCTCGACAATTTCAAGGCACGCGATTTCCGCATGCTGATCGAAGGCGTCTGGACGGAAGGTTCCGGCAGCGCACTCGAACGCGTCGCTCCCGGCCATGGCGTCGTGGTCAGCCGCTACCCGACCGGCAGCAAAGCCGATGCCGAGCGCGCCATCGCGGCGGCCCGCAAGGCCTTCGACAATGGCCCGTGGCCCAACATGACGGGCGCCGAGCGCTCCAACATCCTGCTCAAGGCCGCCGACCTCATCGCCGCCCGCGCCGATGAGCTCGCCTTCCTCGACTGCATCGAAAGCGGCAAGCCGATCAGCCAGGCCAAGGGTGAACTGGGCGGCGCCGTCGATATCTGGCGCTATGCCGCGGCGCTTGCCCGCGACCTGCACGGCGAAAGCTACAACACGCTCGGCGACGGCACGCTCGGCGTCGTGCTGCGCGAGGCAATCGGTGTCGTCTCGATCATCACACCCTGGAATTTCCCCTTCCTCATCGTCAGCCAGAAGCTGCCCTTCGCGCTCGCCGCCGGCTGCACGACCGTCGTCAAGCCATCGGAACTCACCTCCGGTTCCACGCTCGTGCTTGGCGAAATCCTCATCGAGGCCGGCGTGCCGGCCGGCGTCGTCAACATCGTCACCGGTACCGGCCCGGAAGTCGGCGCGCCGATGACCACCCACCCTGATGTCGATATGGTCTCCTTCACCGGCTCCACCGGCGTCGGCCGCCTCACCATGGCCAATGCGGCGCAGACGCTGAAAAAGGTCTCGCTGGAACTTGGCGGCAAGAACCCGCAGATCGTCTTCCCCGATGCCGATCTCGACGCCTTCATCGATGCCGCCGTGTTCGGCGCCTATTTCAATGCCGGCGAATGCTGCAATGCCGGTTCGCGGCTGATCCTGCACAAATCGATTGCCGAGGACGTAACGGCCCGCATCGCCGAACTGGCAAAGAAGGTCAAGGTCGGCGATCCGCTCGATCCGACGACGCAGGTCGGCGCGATCATCACGCCGCAGCATCTCGAAAAGATCGGCACCTATGTCGATGGCGCCTCCAAGGCCGGCGCTTCCGTGGCGCTTGGCGGCGGCGCACTCGATCTCGGCCTCGGCCAGTTCATGGCGCCGACCATCCTCTCCGGCGTGCAGCCGGACATGGCCGTCGCCCGCGAAGAGGTTTTTGGCCCCGTTCTCTCGGTGCTGACCTTCGAGACGACGGAAGAGGCGATCCGCATTGCCAACGCCATCGACTACGGCCTGTCGGCCGGCGTCTGGAGCCGGGATTTCGATACGTGCCTGACGATCGGCCGCAAGGTGCGCGCCGGCACCGTCTGGATGAATACCTTCATGGACGGCGCGTCCGAACTGCCCTTCGGCGGTTATCGCCAGTCCGGCCTCGGCCGCGAGCTCGGCCGCCACGCGGTGGAGGATTATACAGAGACCAAGACGCTCAACATGCATATTGGCGCCCGCACCGGCTGGTGGATGCCGCGATGAGCACCCCCCTCTCTCTCATCGAAGGCGTGGAGAAAACGCGGGGCGGCAAACGCCACGCGATCTCCCCCCTTGTGGGGGAGATGTCGCCGAAGGCGACAGAGGGGGGTGGCAACGGCGCGGCAAACCCGATGGCCTCAGAGGTGGAAATGTTTCACCCCCCTCTGCCCTGCCGGGCATCTCCCCCACAAGGGGGGAGATCGGCAAGGGCCGAAAACCTTGCCTCATCCGATGGAAAAGCCGATCTGCGGGCTTTGCAGGACGCTCAATGCCTCGACAGGTTCTCCGGCGATACGCTGGAGCAGCAGGCTGCCCATCGCCTCGCCGGCCGCCTTCAGGTCCTCGTAGATAGTCTCGACCTTCGGCTGGATCTGGCTGAGCAGACGCGACGTCTGTTTGGCAACGATGTCATATTCCACGCCGAGCGAAAGTCCGTTGTCGCTCATGCCGGTGATCGTGGCGAGCGCGGAAACTTCGCCGGGACAGGTATAGCCATCGGGTGCATCAGGCTCGGTACTGCGGCGGCGCATGTAGTCGCGGATCATGTCGGCGGGGCTGTCGAGGTCGAGCGTTTCAGGGATTTCGTAGGCAACGCCCGCTTCGCGCACCGCGGTCATGAAGCCGTGCAGCATCTGCTGACAGAAGGTCACACGCTTGGGCGGCAGCATAAACGTGACCTTGCGCCGGCCCTTGACGATCACTCGCT
>CBFGOD010000418.1:0-4139 GCA_965650295.1 uncultured Shinella sp.
CGATGCCGAAGCGCATTCTATAACCCTCCGCCCATTCGAAATTGTCCATCAGGCTCCAGGCAAAATAACCGCGCATCGGGTAGCCCTCGCCGATCAGATCCGCCGTGATGTTGAGATGGTCGGAAATATAGTCGAGACGCGGCTGGTCATCGACCACCCCCTTCTCCACGCCCATATTGTAGCAGGCGCCGTTTTCCGTGATGTAGCAATCCGGCAGCGTGTAATCCGCGTTGAGCTTGCGGATGAGATCACCGAGTGCCGGTGCAAAAACCTCCCAGCCGATATCCGTCTTGACATCCGCGACCGCCGGCGCAGGCACTGTCGCCGGGAAATCCACACCCTTGGAGGGATCGTCGGCGACGCGCATGGGCGTGTAATAATTGAGACCCCACCAGTCGAGCGGCTGTGCGATCGTCTCCATGTCACCCGGTTCGATTTCAGGCATGCGGTGGCCGAGCGCGGAGAGGAATCGCTCCGGATATTCACCCTTGAAGACCGGACCGAAGAAGGCGCCGTTGTGGAAATCGAAGGCACGCGCAGCAGCATCCTGGTCGGCCGCGCTGTCGCTGCCGGCATAGACGGAATGCGCATTCAGCACGAGGCCTACGGGAAGCTTCGGCTGCTCGGAGCGGATGGCGGCAACACCGAGACCATGCGCGAGATTGGTGAAATGCAGCGCGTGAAGAGCCGCGTCCATGTTGCGCTCACCCGGCGCATGAATGCCGTAGAGATGGCTCAGCCAGACGGAGCACCAGGGTTCGTTGAAGGTCGCCACCGCATCCAGCCGGTCGCCGATGCGGGCGATGACCGTCTTAGCATAGCGCTGAAAGGCATAGGCCGTCTGCCGCGCCGTCCAGCCACCATCCCCGGCCAGCATCAGCGGCAAGTCCCAGTGATAGAGCGTCGCGAAGGCCTTGATGCCGCGTGCCTTAAGGCCATCGACCAGCCGGTCGTAGAAGTCGAGGCCCTTTTCGTTCACCGCGCCGGTGCCTTCCGGAATGATCCGCGGCCAGGCGATGGAGAACCGGTAGGCTTCCACGCCGAGCGACTGGATAAGATCCAGGTCGTCGTCCAGCCGGTTGTAGTGATCGCAGGCGACATCGCCATTGTGACGGCCATAGACCCTGCCCGGCATGTTGGAGAACGCATCCCAGATCGACGGCTTGCGGCCATCCTGCTTCGATGCACCCTCGATTTGGAAGGCAGCCGTCGCCACGCCGAAAACGAAATCGCCCGGAAAACGGTCGGCAAGGGTTTTGGGGTCGGTCATGATGCGTCTCTCTTGTCGGATTTGCCTGTCCACAGCCTTACTGTAACGTTGCAGTAAGGGCATGGCAGGCAAAAATCAATGGCTTAGAACCGCAATTGGCAATTTCAGGGAGGGTCGAAAGATACGCCCTAAAACAGAGCCTACTTAAACAAAGGTTAGGCTTTGTTCCTGCAAAATAATCATTCGCCGGGATGGAGACGCCAAAGTGGTACGGAGAATTCCCAAGCATCTTGTAAGAAAAGGCATGTTCATCGAATCGCTGGAATGTTCGAACGCCGAATTTTCCGGCCGGCGTTTTCTCGTGCAATCCGATGAGACCGTTCGCGCCATCCTCGCGACCTCCGCCGCCTATGCCCTCGTCAACCCACAGCGCAGCACCATCGACATCGATGCGGATGCCGCATTCGAGGCGGAAGAACAGAAGCGCACGCAGGAAACCGTGCGTCAGAACGCCAGCATGCTGCACGACAGCTTTGCCGCGGTCCGTACCGGCGACTTCAAGATCGAAACACTCGGGCCAGTCGCCGATGAGATTTCCGATCGCATCGACGCCTCGCCGGAAGTCTTTTTGAAGGTCACGCGCCTGAAATCCAAGGATGAGGGCACCTATGTCCATTCGCTCGCCGTCAGCGCGCTGATGATGCGCCTCGCAAGGCTGCTCGACTATGACGATGCCATGGTGCGCGAGCTTGGCGTCGCCGGCCTTCTGCATGATGTCGGCAAGCTGATGGTGCCGAACGCCATTCTCAACAAAACCGGCCAGCTGGAGGCCGCGGAAAAGAACCTCGTGCGCGGCCATCCCGAAATCGGCTACCGGCTGCTGAAGGACCTCGGCAACATGTCGCCGCTGACGCTCGACATCACGCGGTTCCATCATGAAATGCTCGACGGCAGCGGCTATCCGCTCGGCCTCAAGGCGGAGCAGCTGAGCCAGGAAATCCGGCTTTCCACCGTTTGCGACGTCTTCGAGGCCCTGACGAGCGCCCGTCCCTACAAGCGGGCCTGGACGACCCGTGATGCGCTCAACTGGATGTTCGACCGCGGCCATCTCTTCGACAAGAAGCTGGTGCTCCGTCTCGGGAGCATTTTCGAATAGTCAGCTCGGCCGCCGCAAGAAGCGACGGCCGATGCTCAAAGTGCCTCAGACCTTGACCCAGGCGCCGTTCTTCTTCGACGACTGCACGCAGGCATCGACGAAGAGCATGCCCTTGAGGCCGTCATCGATGGTCGGATAGGTGATGGCGGGATCGGCCTTGGCGCCGCTGCGCTTGGCATAGATCGCCCGCGCCGCTTCCGAGTAGATATTGGCAAAGCCTTCGAGATAGCCTTCCGGATGCCCCGAAGGCACGCGGCTGACACGGGCGGCGGCGGCACCGGAGCCGGCACCGTTGCGGGTAATCAGGCGCTTCGGCTCGCCGAAGGGCGTGTACCAGAGATAGTTCGGATCGGCCTGCACCCATTCGAGACCGCCCTTGGTGCCATAGACGCGCACCTTGAGACCGTTCTCATGTCCGGGCGCGACCTGGCTGCACCAGAGCATGCCCTTTGCGCGTGCGCCGTCCTTCTCCTTGAAACGCATCATGACATGGGCATTGTCATCGAGCTTGCGGCCCGGCACGAAACTGTCGAGATCGGCGGAAAGCTCTTCCAGTTCCAGACCCGAAACGAAGCAGCCGAGATTGTAGGCATGCGTGCCGATATCGCCGGTGGAACCGCCGGCTCCCGACTTGCTGGGATCGGTGCGCCAGGCCGCCTGCTTCTGGCCACTGGACTCAATGTCTTCCGTCAACCAGTCCTGCGGATATTCCATCTGCACGAGCCGGATGGTGCCGAGTTCGCCGTTCGCGACCATTTCGCGCGCCTGCCGCACCATCGGATAACCGGTGTAATTGTGCGTCAAAACGAAGAGCGCATCGCTTTCCTCGGCGAGCTTCTTCAGCTTGCGTGCATCCGGCAGCGTCGAGGTCAGCGGCTTGTCGCAGATGACATGGATGCCGCGTTTCAGGAATTCCTTCGCGGCCTCGTAATGCACATGGTTTGGCGTAACGATCGCCACGGCCTCGATGCCGTTCTTCAGCTTGGCCTCGCGGATCGCCATTTCCTTGAAGCTGCCATAGCTGCGCGACGGGTCGAGCCCCAGTTCGCGCGCCGACTGCTCGGCCTTTTCCGGCGAGGACGACAGCGCGCCGGCGACCAGCTCATAGTGATCGTCCAGCCGGGCGGCGATGCGGTGCACCGCGCCGATGAAGGCGCCGGAACCGCCGCCGACCATGCCGAGCCGGATGCGGCGCTCCCGTGTTTCGCTTGCGCTTCCTTCGATTGCCATGCGGTGTTCCTCCTTAAAGTCCGAGCATACGCCGGTTCGCGGCCTGATCGGTGCCGCTGTCTGCGAAATCGTCGAAGGCCTTCTCCGTCACGCGGATGATATGGGCTTTCACGAATTCCGCCCCCTCACGGGCGCCGTCTTCCGGGTGCTTCAGCGCGCATTCCCATTCGACCACGGCCCAGCCGGCAAAATCGTTCGCGGCCATCTTGGAAAAGACGGCGCCGAAATCGACCTGGCCATCGCCCAGCGAACGGAAGCGGCCGGCCCGGTTCACCCAGCCCTGATAGCCGCCATAGACGCCCTGCCGGCCCGTCGGATTGAACTCGGCATCCTTCACATGGAACATGCGAATGCGGTCCTTGTAGATGTCGATATTGTCGAGATAGTCGAGGCACTGAAGGATGTAATGCGAGGGATCGTAGAGCATGCAGGCGCGGGCGTGGTTGCCCGTGCGCTCCAGGAACATCTCGTAGGTGATGCCGTCGTGCAGGTCTTCGCCCGGATGGATCTCGTAGCAGACGTCGATGCCGCAATCCTCCGCAT
>CBFGOD010000419.1:0-4111 GCA_965650295.1 uncultured Shinella sp.
AGCCGCCCGCCGGAAACGGCGCGGCGGCTTTTTTCTTTTAAACTCCGCAAAAACCGTTAAGACCAAGTCCCGGCTCTTACCAAATCGAGACGGGACTTCCGCATGACCAAATTCGACGTGCTGACGGTCGGCAATGCCATCGTCGACATCATCGCGCGCTGCGACGAGACCTTCATCACGGACAACGGCATCATCAAGGGGGCGATGAACCTCATCGATGCCGAGCGTGCCGAACTCCTCTATTCGCGCATGGGTCCGGCCCTCGAAGCCTCCGGCGGCAGCGCCGGCAACACCGCCTCGGGCGTTGCAAGCTTCGGCGGCAAGGCCGCCTATTTCGGCAAGGTCGCGGGCGACCAGCTCGGCGATATCTTCATCCACGACATCCGCGCCCAGGGCGTGCACTTCGAAACGAAGCCGCTGGCCGGCCCGCCGCCGACCGCCCGCTCGATGATCTTCGTGACGCCGGATGGCGAGCGCTCGATGAACACCTATCTCGGCGCCTGCGTGGAGCTTGGCCCCGAGGATGTCGAAGAAAAGGTGGTTGCCGAAGCCAAGGTCACCTATTTCGAGGGCTATCTCTGGGATCCGCCGCGCGCCAAGGATGCGATCCGCGAATGCGCCCGCATCGCGCATGCCCATGGCCGCGAAATGTCGATGACGCTGTCGGACAGTTTCTGCGTGCACCGCTACCGCGGCGAGTTCCTCGACCTGATGCGCTCCGGCACCGTCGACATCGTCTTCGCCAACAAGGCCGAAGCGCTGGCGCTCTACGAGACGGAAGACTTTGAAGAGGCGCTGGCGAAGATTTCGCAGGATTGCCGGCTTGCGGCGGTCACGATGAGCGAAGAGGGTTCGGTCATCCTGTCGAAGGGCGAGCGCACCAAGGTGGACGCGATCAGCATTCCCTCGGTCGTCGATACGACGGGTGCAGGCGATCTCTATGCCGCCGGCTTCCTCTACGGTTACACCGCCGGAAGGTCGCTTGCCGATTGCGGCCGCCTCGGCAGCCTGGCCGCCGGCCTCGTCATCCAGCAGGTCGGCCCCCGCCCGCTGCAATCGTTGGCGGCGGAGGCGAAGAAGCTGGGCCTTATTTGAAGGCTTCGCCGGGATAGGCGCCCCAGATCTCGTTCTGCGAGACCCAGCCGGCCGTGCCGTCCACTTCGGCACGGCACCAGTCGCCGTTGCATTCACCGACCTTGACGACGACGCCGGGCTGGATTTTGGCCACCAGCGTCGCGTTCGACATGCCCTCGCGGCGCATGTTGACGAAGACGCCCTCGCCCTTGCCGCGCATCCAGGGCGCGGTGACGGCCGTGCGCTCGCCCGACAGCAGCGCCTGGTTCACCCAGCCTTCCGTGCCATCGGCATCGCGAATGCGGCGCCAGTTATCATATTCCTGGATGATTTCGACCGGCACGCCGGACTTGAGATAGCGCCAGGCCACCGCATAGTCGACGCTCGGGCCGACGCGCAGGTTGACGCTCTTTGCTTTCAGGCTGACGAAGCGCGGCAGCGGCAGGCCGCTCGGACCTTTTGCCGCCTGGGCATGGGCCGCCTGGAGGCCAGCGACGGAGAGGATGATGCCCGCAAGGGCGACGAGGCTGAGACGCACGACAAGGTTACGCATGGACGATCCGCACAAATCTGTGAAGGACATTGGGCTGCCGGACCGGCGCTACGTGGCAAATCGCGGGGACCGCACGACGGGCGGATTGTCTTCGCGACCGGGTCTGGTAGAAAATGCCCCTGATGAAGCAATCCTTGCCCAACTTGGTTAAGGACCCGTCAACGGAACGCCGGAACATCCCATGACGCAGAAGAAAAAACCGAAGGTCTATATCACCCGCCGCCTGCCCGAGGTGGTGGAGACCCGGATGCGCGAACTGTTCGACGCAGAACTCAACATCGACGACGCGCCGCGCAGCCAGCCGGAGCTCGTCGCCGCCGTGAAGAGCGCCGATGTTCTGGTGCCGACACTCGGCGACCGGATCGATGCGGCGCTGATTGAGCAGGCCGGGCCTCAACTGAAACTGATCGCCAGCTTTTCCAACGGTGTCGATCACATCGATGTCGAGGCTGCCGCCAAGCGCGGCATCACGGTCACCAACACGCCGAACGTGCTGACCGAAGACACCGCCGACATGACGATGGCGCTGATCCTCGCCGCACCCCGGCGTCTCGCCGAGGGTGCGCATATCCTGACCGACCGCAGGGGTGAATGGGCCGGCTGGTCGCCGACCTGGATGCTCGGCCGCCGCATCTCCGGCAAGCGCCTCGGCATCATCGGCATGGGCCGCATCGGCACCGCGGTGGCCAAGCGCGCCAAGGCCTTCGGCCTCTCCATTCACTATCACAACCGCCACCGCGTGCGTCCGGACACGGAAGACGCGCTGGAGGCGACCTATTGGGACAGCCTCGACCAGATGCTGGCCCGCGTCGACATCGTTTCGGTCAACTGCCCCTCGACGCCCGCGACGTATCACCTGCTCTCGGCCCGCCGGCTCGAGCTGATGCAGCCGACGAGCTATATCGTCAACACGGCGCGCGGCGGCATCATCGACGAGACGGCGCTGATCAAGTGCCTGCGCGAAGGCAAGATCGCCGGCGCCGGCCTCGACGTCTTCGAAAACGAGCCCTCGGTCAATCCGAAGCTCCTGAAGCTCGCTGCCGATGGCAAGGTGGTGCTGCTGCCCCATATGAGTTCGGCGACGATCGAAGGCCGCGTCGACATGGGCGAGAAGGTCGTCATCAATATCAGAACCTTCTTCGACGGCCACCGCCCGCCGGACCGCGTGCTGCCGAGCCGGATCTAGAGCATTTCCAGCCGAAGCGTTTTCGCTTCGGCGTCGGACAATGCGACAAACACGGGAATCTGGAACATTTCCGGTAACCGGAAATGTTCTAGGCCAGGGCCTTTCGCATCTCGATCGAGGTGGTGCGGGTAAAACCGGGATGGGCGTTTTCGGCCGTCCGGACAAAACCCCAGCGCGCGAAGGTCGCGTGATTGCCGGTGAGTTCGATGCGGGTTTCCAGCCGCAGCACCGGCAAGCGGAGGTCGCGCGCCAGATCTTCGGCCGCTTCCAGCAACAGCCGTCCGGCGCCCCGTCCCTGAAAGGAAGGCGCGACCGCAAGTTTGCCGATGTAGAGCGATTCGGGTTCGGGCCGGCAGAAGATGCAGCCGAGTAGCGTTTGGCCGTCCACGGCCATATAGGCGATTTCCGTCTGTGCTCGCGCGGCAAGCGAAGCTGGCGTCAGCAAGTGTGCGGAAGATGGTGGGTCGATGACCCCGTCCATATAGGCGAACGCCGCTAGGATGAGCGCGAGCAGGTCGTCCCAGCGATGAAAATCCGCATCGATCCGGACAATCGCCGTCATACCCCGGTGGCCCGGCGCCTTGTATATTTCAACGTCTCGAAACGGGCGGCCAGCCCGTCATAGAGCAGCAGCCGGCCAACCAGCGGTTCGCCGGCGCCCGTCACGAGCTTGATGACCTCCATCGCCATGAGCGTACCGATGACACCGGTCAGCGCGCCGACGACGCCGGCTTCCGCGCAGGCCGGCACGACGCCCGGCGGCGGGGCGGACGGAAAGAGATCACGGTAACCGGGATTGAGCCGGCCATCCGCATCGGGCTCATAGGGTTTCAGCACGGTCAGCGAACCGTCGAAACGGCCGACGGCGCCGGTCACCAGCGGGATGCGCGCGGCCTCCGCCGCATCAGCGGAAGCATAACGCGTGTCGAAATTGTCGGAGCCATCGACGAGGAGATCATAGCCGGCTAACAAGCGGGCTGCATTCTCCCCGGTCAGCCGTTCGGCGATGCCGGAAAAGCGCACATGCGGATTGAGGCGGGCGACGGCGGCCTCGGCGCTCTCGATCTTCGACGTGCCCAGGCCCGCCGTATCGTGGATCACCTGGCGCTGGAGATTGGAGAGCGAGACCGTGTCGTCGTCGGCGACACCGATATGGCCGATGCCGGCGGCGGCGAGATACTGGATGACAGGCGCGCCGAGACCGCCGGCACCGACGACCAGCACATTCGCCGCCTTCAGCTTCTGCTGGCCGGCGCCGCCGATCTCGGCGAGCACGATATGGCCGCGGTAGCGGTCGA
>CBFGOD010000420.1:0-4092 GCA_965650295.1 uncultured Shinella sp.
ACCTGCGCAACTACGCGCGCCTGCACGTGAAGGACGCGCTGGCGCGCCTGCCGGGGGTGGGCGACGCGCAGATCTTCGGTGGTGGCGACTACGCGATGCGTGCGTGGCTGGATCCGGACAAGATCGCCTCGCGTGGACTCACCGCGGGTGACGTGGTGCGCGCGATGCGCGAACAGAACGTGCAGGTCTCTGCCGGCCAACTCGGCGCCGAGCCGATGCCCAACAGCAAATTCCTCACGCTCATCAACGCCCAGGGACGCTTGAGCACAGTGGAGGAGTTCGGCGACATCGTGCTCAAGAGCGGCGAGGGCGGCGAGATCGTGCGCCTGTCCGACGTCGCCCGCCTACAGCTTGGCGCCGGCGACTACACCCTGCGCTCGCAACTCGACGGCAAGAACGCGGTTGGCATCGGCATCTTCCAGGCGCCTGGCGCGAATGCGCTGGAGATCCAGAAGGCGGTGATCGCCAACATGGACGAGATGGCGGGGAAATTCCCGGCGGGCATCAAGTACGAGGCCGTCTACGACACCACCATCTTCGTGCGCGATTCGATCAAGGCGGTGGTGACCACGCTGCTGGAAGCGGTGCTGCTGGTGGTGCTGGTGGTGATCCTGTTCCTGCAGACCTGGCGCGCCTCGATCATCCCGCTGATCGCCGTGCCGGTCTCGGTCGTGGGCACGTTCGCGGCGCTGTACCTGCTCGGCTTCTCGATCAACACGCTGACGCTGTTCGGCCTGGTGCTGGCGATCGGCATCGTGGTGGACGACGCGATCGTCGTCGTCGAAAACGTCGAGCGCAACATCGAGAATGGCCTCAGCCCGCGCGAGGCGACCTACCGCGCCATGCGGGAAGTCTCCGGCCCGATCATCGCCATCGCGCTGGTGCTTGTCGCCGTCTTCGTGCCGCTCGCCTTCATCAGCGGCCTCTCGGGCCAGTTCTACCGCCAGTTCGCCCTGACCATCGCCATCTCGACGGTCATCTCGGCGATCAACTCGCTGACGCTCTCCCCGGCGCTGGCCGCCCTTCTCCTTAGGGATCACCACGCGCCGAAGGATTGGCTGACCCGCCTCATGGACGGCCTGTTCGGCTGGTTTTTCCGCGGCTTCAACCGGGCTTTCAACGCCGCCGGCAACGGCTATGGCCGCACCATCGGCGGGCTCGTCACGCGCAAGTCGCTGGTCATGATCATCTATCTCGCCCTCGTCGGCGCCACCTACACGGTGTTCAACGCCGTGCCCGGCGGCTTCGTGCCGGCGCAGGACAAGCAATATCTCGTCGGCTTCGCCCAGCTGCCCGATGGCGCCACCCTCGACCGCACGGAAGAGGTCATCAAGAAGATGAGCGACATCGCGCTGGCCCAGCCCGGCGTGGCGCACGCCATCGCCTTCCCCGGCCTGTCGATCAACGGCTTCACGATCGGCTCCAACTCCGGCATCGTCTTCGCCGTGCTCGACGATTTCGAGGAGCGCAAGACGCCCGAACTCTCCGGCGGCGCGATCGCCATGCAGTTGAACCAGAAATTCGCCGGCATCCAGGATGCCTTCATCGCCATGTTCCCGCCGCCGCCGGTCAACGGTCTCGGCACGACAGGCGGCTTCAAGCTGCAGATCGAAGACCGCGCCGGCCTCGGTTATGCCGCGCTCAACGACGCCACGCAGGCCTTCCTCGGCAAGGCCTACCAGACGCCGGAACTGGCAGGCCTGTTCTCCAGCTTCCAGATCAACGTGCCGCAGCTCTATGCCGATCTCGACCGGGCCAAGGCCCAGCAGCTCGGCGTCAAGGTGACGGACGTGTTCGAGACATTGCAGATCTATCTCGGCTCGCTCTATGTCAACGACTTCAATGCCTTCGGCCGAACCTACAGCGTGCGTGTCCAGGCCGATTCCGCCTTCCGCGCCAAGCCGGAGGATATCGGTCAGCTGAAGGTGCGCTCGCAATCCGGCGAGATGATCCCGCTCGCCGCCCTCCTGAAGGTCGATGCGACGACCGGCCCGGAGCGCACCACGCGCTATAACGGCTTCCTCGCCGCCGATATCAACGGCGGGCCGGCGCCCGGCTTCTCGTCGGGCCAGGCCCAGGCCGCCGTGGAAAAGATCGCTGCGGAAACGCTGCCCGCCGGCATCGATTTCGAGTGGACGGACCTGACCTACCAGCAGATCCTCGCCGGCAATTCGAGCATCGTCGTCTTCCCGCTGGCGCTGCTGCTCGTCTATCTCGTGCTGGCCGCCCAGTATGAGAGCCTGACGCTGCCGATCGCCATCATCATGATCGTGCCGATGGGTGTGCTCGCGGCATTGGCCGGCGTCTGGTATACGGGGGGCGACAACAATGTCTTCACCCAGATCGGTCTCGTGGTGCTGGTGGGACTATCGGCGAAGAACGCGATCCTGATCGTCGAATTCGCGCGCGAACTGGAATTCGAGGGCCGCACGCCGATGCAGGCGGCCATCGAAGCCAGCCGCCTGCGCCTGCGCCCGATCCTCATGACCTCCATGGCCTTCATCATGGGCGTCGTGCCGCTGGTGCTCTCGACCGGTGCGGGCTCGGAAATGCGCGCCGCCATGGGTCTTGCCGTGTTCTCCGGCATGATCGGTGTCACCTTCTTCGGCATCTTCATGACGCCGGTCTTCTACGTCCTGCTGCGCCGCCTCGCGGGCAACCGCCCGCTCGTCCAGCACAGCCGTTCCACGATGGCCGAGGATACGGAAGGTCTGCCGGCCGCACAGCATTGACAGTGGCACAGCAAAGAGCGGCCACCTTGAAACGCATGGGGCTGGCCGCTCTTCCTTTCAGAAAAACGATCCGGGGCCGCAGCCGCGTCGCCGGATCATCGGCACCTGGTATCGGCGGCGGCCAGAGACTAGAATAGGGCTGCGAAAAACGGCCTGGCGACACTTGGGAAACAGCCGAATGAACGCCGACGACCCCTTCGATCTGGCGCGCTTCATCAAGGCGCAGGATCCCGTCTTCGAGATCGTGCTCGAGGAACTACGGATGGGCCGCAAGTCGTCCCATTGGATGTGGTTCATCTTTCCGCAGCTGCGCGGCCTTGGCCGATCGCCGATGGCCCGGTTCTACGGCATTGCCTCGCTCGATGAAGCCCGTGCCTATCTCGCGCATACGGTGCTCGCAGATCGCCTGCACCGTGTCACAGAGATGATGCTGCGCCTGCACGGCGTTTCCGCGCGGGACGTGCTGGGTTCACCCGACGACCTCAAATTCCACTCTTCCATGACCCTCTTCCACGCGGCGGACGGCCGGGACGATCCCGTGTTCCGGCAGGCCCTGAAGCAATATTTCAATGACCGCCCGGACGAGCACACACGCGCCATGCTCGGGCGATGAGGCCATCCCCGCTGTGATTCCGTCATCAGTTCAACAGTTTGGCGACCGTAGACCAAAAGGCGCATCGTCAGTGTTGAGTTTTGCCTGGTGCAGGATGAGGATCGGCCGTCCAATCAGCTTCCCCCCATGACCTCAGTCGCGGTTCTCGTCGGCAGCCACCGCAAGGAATCGTTCAGCCGAAAGATAGCAAAGGCCTTCGCCGCGCTGACGCCCGGCCTGACCTTCGAGTTTCTCGATATCGGTGCGGTTTCCTACTTCAACCAGGACCATGAGGCGTCGCCGCCTTCGGACTGGACGGCGTTCCGCAACGCGATTTCGGCCGCAGATGCGGTGCTTTTCGTGACCGCAGAATACAATCGCTCGGTTCCCGGCGTGCTGAAGAATGCCATCGACGTCGCCTCCCGCCCCTACGGCCAGGGCGCCCTGATGGGCAAGCCGGCAGCCATCATCTCGACGTCGATCGGTGCGATCGGCGGTTTCGGCGCCAATCATCATCTCCGTCAGTCCCTCTGTTTCCTGAACATGCCAGTTCTTCTGCAGCCGGAGGCTTACCTTGGTTTGGTTGGTGGTTTGCTGGATGAGGGTGGGGATCTGACGAGTGAAGGGACGCGGGATTTCCTGGTTGGCTTCGGGAGGGCTTTTGAGGCTCACATTTGGGAGCATTCGGTTCGGTGATTTGATCTTGCGCGTCAGAACGACAAAAGCCCCGCGACATTTCTGTCAGCGGGGCTTTTTTGATTTGGTTGC
>CBFGOD010000421.1:0-4080 GCA_965650295.1 uncultured Shinella sp.
GGTGGAGGCCGCGCTGGCGGTGATCGGCGACGAGAGCCTTGCCGCGATCTTCTCGCCCCTGGCGCGTGCGGAAGTCTCGATCATGGGCACGCTGTCGCTCGGCCGGCGGGATTTTGCAGTCTCCGGCCGCATCGACCGCATGGCCGTCGGTGGCGATGCCGTCGAGATCGTCGATTTCAAGACGAACCGCGTGCCGCCGGCCACCGTTTCGGACATTCCCTTCGAACACCGGGCGCAGCTTGCGATCTATCGGACGATCCTCACGCCGCTCTATCCGGACAAGAAAATCCGCTGCGGGCTGATCTATACCGAGGCGGCGAAAACCTTCTGGCTGGAGCCGGCGCTGCTCGATGCGAGCCTTGCCGAACTCAAGGCAAAGTGAGATACCGGGCGTGACGGATCGCGCCGGCCCGGCACTTCAGGGCTTGAAACCGGGGGCTCGGCGCATCACATTTCATGCAACAATCACCGTTCAAGGAGAGCCTCATGGCTACCGTAAAAGTCGACCAGTCCAACTTCCAGGCTGAAGTCCTGAATTCCGCAGAGCCTGTCGTCGTCGATTTCTGGGCCGAATGGTGCGGCCCGTGCAAGATGATCGCCCCGGCACTCGAGGAAATCGCAACGGAACTCGCCGGCAAGGTGAAGGTTGCCAAGCTGAACATCGACGAGAACCCGGAACTGGCCGCGCAGTTCGGCGTGCGCTCGATCCCGACGCTTGCCATGTTCAAGGGCGGCGAAGTGGCCGACATCAAGGTCGGCGCCGCCCCCAAGACGGCCCTTGCTTCCTGGATTTCCAGCGCCGCCTGATCGGTCCGACTGGTCCAAAGAAAAAGCCCGGCTTCGGCCGGGCTTTTTTCGTTTCTCAGGTGGGTGGCGTGCCGTTATCGGCAAGCACATCGCCGACGAGATAGAGTGAGCCGCCGATCAGGATACGGGGCGGCACCGAATCCTCCTCCGTGATGCGGCCGATTTCGGCAAGGGCTTCGGCGACGGTCGAGTAGGCTTCCGCCTCCAGCCCGGCGCGGGCGGCATCCTCAGCCAGCGCCACCGGGTCGAGGCCGGCGTCGGATCCGCGGATCGGCACGGTGAAGACGCGCTCGGCCAGACCGCCGAAAGGCTCGAAATAGCCGACCGGGTCCTTGGTGTTGATCATGCCCGTTACGAGGAAGAGCGGGCGAGCCTCGCGTTCCTCGAAATTCGCCATGGTCTCGGCAATCACCTGGCCGGCACCGGGATTGTGGCCGCCATCGACCCAGATCTCGCTGGCGCGCGGGGCGATACGGGCCAGCGCGCCGTCCGTCAGCCGCTGCAAACGGCCCGGCCATTCGACATGGCTGAGGCCCATTTCCATCGCCTGTTCGGACACGGTGAAGCCGGTGGCCTTCACCGCGCGGATCGCGGCGGCGGCATTGGCATATTGGTGGCGGCCGGGCAGGCGCGGCAGCGGCAGGTCGGCAAGGCCGAATTCGTCCTGATAGACGAGGCGGCCATATTCCTGATGCGCCATGAAATCCTGGCCATAGATGGCATGCGGGCAGCCGAGCCGCTCGGCGGTCTCGATCAGCACGTCGCGAGCGGCATCTTCGGTCTGGAAACCGATGACGACGGGCACGCCGCGCTTCATGATGCCGGCTTTTTCCGCCGCGATCAGTTCGACACGGTCACCGAGATAGGCCTGATGATCGAGCGAGATCGGCATGATGATGGAGACGGCCGGGCGCGGGATGACATTCGTCGCGTCGAAACGCCCGCCGAGACCGACCTCGATGATCGCGACATCGGCCGGATGTTCGGCAAAGAGCACGAAGGTGACGGCGGTCAGGATTTCGAAGACGGTGATCTTTTCCCCGCCATTGGCCTCCGCAACGCGACGCACGGCATCCGCCAGAACCGCGTCTTCCACGAACTGCCCACGCCCGCCTTTGACACCGAGACGGTAACGCTCATGCCAGTTGACGAGATGCGGCGAGGTGTGGACATGCACGCTGAGGCCCTGGGCCTCGAGGATGGCGCGGCAGAAGGCGGTAACCGAGCCCTTGCCGTTGGTGCCGGCCACATGGATGACCGGCGGCAGTTTCAGATGCGGATCGCCAAGTGCTGCAAGCAGCCGCGTGATGCGGTCGAGCGAAAGATCGAACCCCTTGGGATGGAGACCGAGAAGCTTCTCGATCTCCGCTGCGGCTTCGCTGACCACCACGCCGGTCATGTCACTGGGCCGCGATGGCGACGGCGCCGTTGGTGACCGAGACGGCCGCCGGCTTCTTCATGAGGATCTTCAGAAGACGGGCGAGCGTATCGGGAATGTCGTGACGCTTGACGACCATGTCGACCATGCCGTGATCCAAGAGATATTCCGAGGTCTGGAAGCCCTCGGGCAGCTTTTCGCGGATGGTCTGCTCGATGACGCGCTTGCCGGCAAAGCAGATTTCAGCGCCCGGCTCGGCGAGGTGGATATCGCCCAGCATGGCATAGGAGGCTGTCACGCCGCCGGTCGTCGGGTTGGTGAGCACGACGATATAGGGCAGGCCTGCTTCCTTCAGCATTTCCACGGCAACGGTGGTGCGCGGCAACTGCATCAGCGAGAGGATGCCTTCCTGCATACGCGCGCCGCCCGAGGCGGGGAACATGACGAGCGGGCACTTTTCGGCGATCGCGCGTTCGAAGGCCTTGATGATGGCCTCGCCGGCGGCAATGCCGAGCGAGCCGCCCATGAAGTTGAATTCATGCACGACGCCGACGAGCTTGACGCCGCGCACCTTGCCCACCCCGGCAACGATCGTGTCTTCCAGGTCGGTCTTGACGCGGCTGTCCTTCAGGCGATCCGCATATTTCTTGGAATCGCGGAACTTCAGCGGATCCTGCGCCACCTTCGGCTGCTGCAGGGCCTCGAACACGCCGTCGTCGAAGAGATCCTTGAGGCGGGCCTTGGCCGGCATCTTCATGTGGTAGCCCGAGGCCGGGATGACCCACTTGTTTTCCTCGAGATCGCGGTGGAACACCATCTCGCCGGTTTCCGGGCACTTGATCCAGAGATTGTCCGGTACATCCCGGTCAGGGCGGCCAAGCATCGAGTTGATCTTCGGCCGAACGTAATTCGTGATCCAGTTCACGGTCTAGACTCCCGTTAATCTGAGCAATTCCGGACGGAAAACCGCTTCACACTTTTCCTGGAATTGCTTGTCCGATCCCATGTGGGAACTTTACTCCGCCGCCGCAAGGCGCGACGCACGCACGCCCGATGCAAGGCTCATGACCAGCGTTTCGACACCGGCAACGGTGGCGGCACTGGCCTTGCCGTCCGCCGTCAGGCTGGAGGCGATCTGGTTGACGATGGCCGTGCCGACGACGACGCCATCCGCCGAAGCACCGATGGCCCGTGCATGCTCGGCCGTCTTGACGCCGAAGCCGACGCAGACCGGCAGCTTGGTATGCGCCTTGATGCGGCCAACGGCGCCGCCGATGAGCGACGGATCCGGCAGGGCCGAACCGGTGATGCCGTTCATCGAGACGTAATAGACGAAGCCCGACGTGTTCTTCAGAACGGCCGGCAGGCGCTTCTCATCGGTCGTCGGCGTGGCGAGACGGATGAAGTTGATGCCCTTGGCAAGCGCGGGGATGCACAGTTCATCATCCATTTCCGGCGGCAGATCGACGACGATCAGGCCGTCGATGCCGGCTTCCAGCGCGTCATCGAGGAAACGCTCGACGCCGTAGATGTAGATCGGGTTGTAGTAGCCCATCAGCACGATCGGGGTCGCGTCGTCTTCCTTGCGGAAGTCGCGCGCCATCTGGATCGTCTTGGCGAGCGTCTGGCCGCCGGCGAGCGCGCGCTGGCCGGCCACCTGGATCGCCGGGCCATCGGCCATCGGGTCGGAGAACGGCATGCCGAGTTCGATGACGTCGGAGTCGGCCTTCGGCAGCGCCTTCATGATTTCCAGCGAGCTCGCATAATCCGGATCGCCGCCCATGAAATAGGTGACGAGGGCCGGGCGGCCTTCCGCGGCAACATCCGCGAAGCGTTTGTCCATGCGTGCGGTCATCTCAGAGCTCCATGCCGAGGATCTTGCCGACGGTGAAGAT
>CBFGOD010000422.1:0-4071 GCA_965650295.1 uncultured Shinella sp.
ATCCCTGACGGGCTTCTTCCTCGTCGGCTGGACCGTTCACTTCTGGAACGCCACCTATGTGATATTCATGTTCTCCCTCGGCTCGGGTGTTTGGCTGCTGGATGCCAAGGGCAGGGAAGACAAAGAGGAGAAGGCGACGGAGGGGCGTCCGTCCCGCAGTGTCGGCGCTCCACCTTCACGCACCGGTCTCAAGCTTGGGGGGCCAGCGGCCCGAGCCGGCGGCCGAGAGTAGGCCGAGAGCCTGGCGTTTCTTGCGGCGTTTTGCCAGGGGATTGTGGTTGTCCAGCTCGACCGCCAGGGCCTGCAAGCCGGACAGTACGGCCTCCGTGACACGGTTCCTGGTGCGGGTGGCGAGAACCTCCCGATAGATATCGAGCTGGAGCGCCAGCGCCCGTTCCAGGCTGAAGCGCTCGACCACGATGCGGCGGCCATAGTCGGCAAGGCGCGATCGAAGATCGTCGTCCGACAGCAAACGTTCGATCTGGGCCGCAAGGCGGCCAGCGCCGGGCTCGTCGTCCGCCAGCCCGTAGAAACCCTGGTTCAGGAAGATGTCCAGCGTCGCAGGTTCGAAGATCTCGGAGAATGCCCGCTCTCCCTGCACGATCAACGGCCGGCCGATGGCAAGAGTCCGCAAAGCGGAACTGCCCATCGCCACAACCAGATCAGCTGCGGCATAGGCGCTTCTGGGATCGAGTTGCTGGCCGCAAAGGACGACCGCGCGCCGCCCGAGACGCCGATTGACTGCGTCTGCCCGTTTCTCCAGCGCCGCGCGGGCCGGGCCGTCGCCGACCAGTGCCAGCACGACCGGGTGTTGCTGCCCCAGGATGTCCACGGCATCGATGGCCCGAACCAGCGAATCCAGCTTCAGGTCCAGGGCATGGCGGGACACGCTGACGATGAGAAATTCCTTGTCTGCAATGCCATGCGCGGCTCGAAACGGCCGCCCGTCCACCAGGGGGCTGTCGCGCTCGACGTCGATCGGCGGTTCGATGACCCAGACGGGGCCGGTCTGCCGTGCGCGGGCCTGCCGGCCGAGATCCTCGGTGCCCATGATGAGCGGCACCGAGGATGGCACCTGCTCGCTCACGGACATGCTGAGCACGGTGCAGAGAACGGGAACGCCGAAAAGCAAGGACGCGCCGTAATAGGCGTCCAGACACGGGGGCCATTCATAGGCGTGGATCAGGTCGATCCGCTCCTGTCGGGCGATCCGCGCGAGTTCGATGATGCGTGAAGGTGCGGGCCGATATTTCGTCGCGCTTGCGGGCAGGAAACGCAGGCCGCGCTCGGCGATATAGCCGGTGAGAGGCCCCGGAACGCCGTAAACGACCACCTCGTGGCCTGCGGCCTGCGCGCCTGCGGCCAAATCGATCGCATTGATCTGGCTTCCGCCGACGGCGAGATCGTGGGGATAGACGAGGATGCGCAATTGTCGCTTTCCCGGTTTGAGGCGGCTTGTGGTTGCTGCGTTCAAACTGCGTGGAAGGACAGCGCCGTGCAATCGCACCTTTCGGCGGGGCGGGGAAAACGGTGAACATCGCCCCTACGCGGCGGACATCACGAAGGCTCAATCGGTGACCCCGGCGTACACCCTAAGGTGTAGCTCGTAAATCCTATTGTTCCCTTTACTCGAACGGCAAAAGGAAATGTCCTCTAAGCAGTCTGGAGCACGCCCTGACGCCTGTTTTTAAACAGGAATATGCCACGGAGTATTCGAATGATTGCGCTTGACGTTATCAGGGAAGAGGGGGTGGTGATCCACCATCCCGATCTGGTCAATCTCTACGGATGCACGATCGGAGCCGGCTCCCGGATCGGGACATTCGTGGAAATCCAGAAGAACGCGCATATCGGCCGGCATTGCAAGATTTCCAGCCACAGCTTCATTTGCGAGGGCGTGACGATAGAGGACGGCGTCTTCGTCGGACATGGGGTCATGTTCACCAACGACATGTATCCCCGCGCCGTCAATGCCGACGGCAGCCTCCAATGCGACAGCGACTGGACGTTGCTGACGACCCGCGTGAAGCGCCGGGCGTCCATCGGCAGCAATGCCACCATCCTTCCGGGCGTCACGATCGGGGAGGGCGCGCAGATCGGTGCGGGCGCCGTCGTGGTCAAGGACGTCCCCGATTTCACCATTGTTGCCGGCGTGCCGGCGCGGATCATCGGCCGGGTCGGGGATGACCATTCCAAGGCCGCAATCATGGAGGCCGTATCGTGATAGGGGTAGGGGTTGTCGGCTACGGCTATTGGGGACCGAACCTGGTGCGGAACCTGGCGGATATTCCGGATGCACGCCTTGTTTCGGTCTGCGATCTCATGACAGACCGGCTTGCACCGGTGAAGGCGCGCTATCCGACGGTCGATATCACTGCCGATTTCGACGAAATGCTTCATGATCCGCGGATCGACGCGATTGCGATTGCGACCCCGGTCTCCACGCATTTCCGGCTTGCCATGATGGCCCTGATGGCGGGCAAGCATGTCTTCGTCGAAAAACCGATGGCATCAACCGCCGAGGAGGCCCGGCGCATGGTGGAGGAGGCCGCCCGGCGCGATCTGGTGCTCGCCGTCGATCACACCTTCGTCCATACGGGGGCGGTTCGAAAGATGCGGGAGATCGCGGAAAGGGACCTCGGCGAGATCTACTATTACGATTCCGTGCGCGTGAATCTCGGTCTCTTCCAGCACGATGTCAGCGTCGTCTGGGATCTTGCCGTCCATGACCTCTCGATCATGGACTATGTGCTCGATGAAAAGCCCGTGGCCGTCTCCGCGACCGGCATGAGCCATGTGCCGGGCGAGCCCGAAAACATCGCCTATCTGACCCTGTTCTACGAGAGCAAACTCATCGCCCATGTCCATGTCAACTGGCTGGCACCCGTGAAGGTGCGCCGGACCCTGATCGGCGGCAGCAACAAGATGATCGTCTATGACGATCTTGAGCCCAGCGAAAAGGTGAAGGTCTACGACAAGGGGATCACGCTGAACGGCAACCCGCAGAAGAACGGCGAAAAGGTCTACCAGATGCTGGTGGGTTATCGCACCGGCGATATGTATGCCCCGCAGCTGGACATATCCGAAGCGCTTGGCCGGGAGTTGCGCGAGTTTGTTCGCTGCGTCGAAACGCGTGCCCGGCCGACGGCCGACGGCAATGCCGGCCTGCGCGTCGTCCGGATCCTCGAGGCCGCCACGCAGTCGCTCGCCCAGCGCGGTCGCGTCATCGAACTGGAGAAGGCGAGGTTGATCGCATGATTCCGCTCCTCGATCTGAAAGCCCAATACGCATCTCTTAAACCTGAAATCGATGCAGCGGTGCTCCGGGTGCTGGCATCGGCGCAATATGTGCTCGGCGACGAGGTGGAGCAGTTCGAACGCGAATTTGCGGATTATTGCGGCGTCAGGCATGCGATCGCCGTCAATTCGGGAACGAGTGCTCTCCATCTCTCGTTGCTCGCGCTCGGTTGCGGGCCGGGGGACGAGATCATCACCGTGCCCTTCACCTTCGTCGCGACCGCATCGGCGATCTGCTACACCGGCGCACGGCCTGTCTTCGTGGATGTCGAGCAGTCGACCCTCACGATGGACCCGGAGAAACTGGAGGCCGCCATCACGCCGCGCACCAAGGCGATCGTGCCCGTGCATATCTACGGTCAGATGGCGAATATGGAAGCGATCCAGGCAATCGCCGCGCGGCATGGCCTGCCGATCGTGGAAGATGCCTGCCAGGCGCATGGCGCCGAATTCAGGGGCCGCAGGGCCGGTAGCTTCGGCGTGGCAGGGTGCTTCAGTTTCTATCCGGGCAAGAATCTCGGCGCCTGCGGCGAGGGCGGCATCGCCGTCACCAACGACGACGGCCACGCGAAGACCTTGCGCATGCTGCGCGACTGGGGACAGGAAAAGCGCTATCACCATGTCCTGAAGGGCTACAATTATCGCATGGACGGCATTCCGGGCGCGATCCTGCGCGTCAAGCTGCGCCATCTGGAGGCATGGACCGAAGCACGGCGCGCTCATGCGGCGCATTATACCGCGCTGCTCGGTGGCATGCGCCATATCCGTCTGCCCT
>CBFGOD010000423.1:0-4046 GCA_965650295.1 uncultured Shinella sp.
CCCGGCGTCGTGTCCTGGAGCAGCACGGTGACGAAACCGCCATCCTTGTGAGCGCCCACGCCCTGGTCGCTGCCGGCAGCCTCGCGACCGGGATAGCGGATGATTTTCAGGAGCTGCGACGGCGACGGCTCGTAGATGTCGGAAAAGGCGTTCTCCGGCTGGCCGAGCGAAAGCGCGATGGCCTTCAGCACGTCGATGCCGATGCGGGTGACTTCCGCCTGATAGCGCAGCAGCAGCGGCTTCAGCTCCGGCAGCGCTTCCGGCCATTGATTGGGGCCAAAAAGGCGGTTCCACGGCGTGTCGAGACTTGCCGCAACCGGCTTACCTTCCGTGTTGATGTCGAGCTGCTCGCGCCAATCCTGCTCACCACGGGTACGCTCGTAGCCAGCGCGGTTATAGCCCCGGAAATGCGAGGATTTCACCATCTCGATTGCCAGCTTGTCGGCCTCCGGCAGGGCAAAAAAGCGCTTGGAGGCGGCGATGACATCATCGATCAGGCTCTGCGGCACACCATGACCGGTGAGATAGAAGAAGCCGTGATCGTGCAGGATGCGAGTGAGCTCCCGAATGAAGCCGGCCCGTTCGGCCGCATCGCCATAAAATCGGGAAAAGTCGATCGTCGGCAGGTGAACCGGCTTCGTATGGATGGTCATGGATCTGGCTCCTCCAGAAAATGTTTGTTCCGCACCGGCCAACGGACCACGCGCATTCGGATTGCTGTTCCGACATCGAGCAAACCGGGACCGACAGGCGCCTTGCCACAAAGTCGTGAACTGAAATCAAGTGGCTCTCAACGTATTGTCTATAAATTCTATAGGCAAAGAAATTTATTCCATCCATCAAGCCGTTACGGAAAAAGACCTGATGTCAGCGAGACCCCATACCGGCACGAAACCCCGCGGCCGGATGGCGCAACGGCAGACGATCGCCTTCACCAAACAGCCGATTGCGCAGGCTTCCCTCGCCATAGGCGGTCTTGTAACGGCCCCGCTCCTGCAACACCGGCACCACCAGATCGATGAAATCCTCGTAGCTCTCCGGCGTAACCGTGCGCGCAAGGTTGAACCCGTCCACCTCGCCCTCGTCGATCCACGCCTCCAGCGCATCGGCCACCTGCACGGGATCGCCGACGATCAGCGGATAACGCCCGCCGAGCGCCAGCCCGGAGAGGATGCTACGTTTGGTCCAACCGCGCTCGCGAGCGAGATCGACGGACGTCTGGACGAAATTGCCCTTGCCGTAGGTAATCGGCTCATCGAGGCCATATCGTGAGAAATCGATGCCTGTACCGGCGGAGAAATGCGCAAGCCCCGCCTCTGGGCTCGCGTGACGCGCATAATCCTCGTATTTCTCCCGCGCCGCCTTTTCCGTGCGATCGACGATCACGGTGAGGCCGGCGAAGATGCGCACATCCTGTGCCTGTCGTCCCGCCTCCACCGCCCCCTGCCGGATTGCACGCGACGCCGTGCGGGCAACCGCCGTATCCGGCGACGAGATGAAGACGCATTCGGCATGGCGGGACGCGAACTGCCGGCCGCGGCCGGACGTGCCCGCCTGATAGAGTACGGGTGTGCGCTGGCGCGAGGGTTCGCTCAGATGGTAACCCTCCGCCTTGAAATGCCGCCCCTCATGCCGGATCTTGCGCACCTTGGACGGGTCGGCATAGAGCCGCGCCGTGCGATCGCGCAGCACCGCATCGTCATCCCAGCTGCCTTCCCAGAGCGCGTAAAGCAGGTCGAGACACTCGTCCGCACGATCGTAGCGCGTATCGTGTTCGCCGAGCGCCGCCTGCCCCACGGCACGCGCCGCACTGTCGAGATAGCCGGTCACGATGTTCCAGCCGATGCGGCCCTCCGTGAGGTGATCGAGTGTCGAAAGGCGCCGGGCGAAGATATACGGTTCCTCGGCATGCACGTTCACGGTGACACCGAAGCCGAGATCTTTCGTCACCGCCGCCATTGCAGAAACCAGCATCAGCGGATCGTTGACCGGAAGCTGGATAGACTCGCGCAAGGTCAGGTCGACGGACTGCTGGTAGACATCATAGACGCCGACGATATCGGCGAGGAAAAGCCCGTCGAACAGGCCGCGTTCCAATGTGGCGGCGAGCGCTGTCCAGTGGTCCAGCCTGGTATACTCGCTCGAACGGTCGCGCGGATGGGTCCAGAGGCCATGGTTGATGTGCCCAACGCAGTTCATGTTGAAGGCATTGAGGAGGATTTCTTTCGCCATAGGTCCGGCCAGGTCACGAATACGGATATGCGAAAATCGCCCCGGCGCGAGGAGGTGCGCCGGGACGATCGCGGATCGGGTCGAGCGCGGCGTCAAGCCAGCGCGATGGCCCGTTCCAGGTCGGCGATCAGATCGTCGGGATGTTCGAGGCCGATGGAAAGGCGCACGTAGCCGGGCGTCACGCCCGTCGCGCGCTGGTCTTCCAGCGAAAGCTGCGAATGGGTGGTCGTCGAGGGGTGGATCGCCAGCGAGCGGGCATCGCCGATATTGGCGAGGTGGTAGAAGAGCTGCAGACTGTCGATGAAGCGACGGCCGGCCTCGCGCCCGCCCTTCAACTCGAAGCCGACAAGCGCGCCGAAATAGCCCGACTTGAAATATTTGTCCGCCCGCGCCTTAACCGCCCCCTCCTGGAACTTCGGGAAGATCACCCGCTCGACCTTCGCGTGACCCTTCAAGAATTCGGCAACCTTCACCGCATTCTCATTGTGCTGGCGCAGGCGCAGCGGCAGGGTTTCGAGGCCCTGGATGAACTGGAAGGCATTTTGCGGGCTGATCGCCGCGCCGAGGTCGCGCAGGAGCACGGCGCGGGCGCGCAGGATATAGGGATGGAAGCCGATGGCCTCGGCCTTCTCGATCCAGGTCTTGCCCTGATAGCTCGCGTCGGGCTCCGTCAGGTTCGGCTGGCGGCCCGGGTTTTCCGTCCAGGGAAAGGTGCCGCTGTCGATGATCGCGCCGCCGATCGAGGTGCCATGGCCGCCGATATATTTCGTCGTGGAATAGACGACGACGGCAGCACCATGCTCCAGCGGGCGGATGACCAGCGGGGCCGCGGTGTTGTCGACGATGAGCGGAATGCCGTGCCGGCGGCCGATGGCTGCCACCTCGGCAATCGGGAAGACCTCCAGCTTCGGGTTCGGCAGGGATTCGGCATAGTACGCGCGCGTGCGGTCGTCCGTCGCCTTCTCGAAGGCTTCCGGGTCGCTCGCATCGACGAAGCGGGTTTCGATGCCGAAGCTTTTCAGCGTCGCGGCGAAGAGCGCCCAGGTGCCGCCATAGAGGCCGGCGGCGCTGACGATATTGTCGCCGGCGCGCGCGACGTTGAGAATGGCGAAGGCCGAGGCCGCCTGGCCAGAGGAAAGCGCGAGCGCCGCTGCACCACCTTCAAGCTCGGCCAGGCGCTGCTCGAAGGCATCCTGCGTGGGGTTGGAAACGCGGGTGTAGAGATGGCCGGGCGCCTCCAGCGCGAAGAGCTTGTCGGCACCGTCAGTGCCGGGCAGCTGGAACGAACTCGTCTGGTAAATCGGCACGGCGACGGCACCCGTCGCCGGATCATAGCGGAAACTACCGCCATGCAGCGCGATGGTCTCGGGATGGCGGCTCTTGAAGGTCGCGGTCCCCGCTGGAACCTGCACGATATCCTGCTCGGCAACCTCGGGGGTTTGATGGATCGTCATTGCACTTCTCCTTGGATGATGCGCTTTCAGGTGCGCGCGGGACGGGCTGACAGAAGGACGCCGGCGACGAGGATGGCCGCCGCGGCCCAGAAGGCTTCCGGCGCATACCACCGGATGCCGTAGAGGTGATCGTTGGTGCAGAGCGCCTGGGCGAGCGCGCAGAGATCGGAGGCTCCGGCGATGCAGGTCACGGCCTGCCGGACGGTCAGATAATCCGCCTCGACGACCTTGCTGAAGATCAGCCACCACCAGCCGAGCGACAGCAAAGCAAGGCCACCGCCGGCTACCGCCACGGCGTGATAGGAAAGGCGCGCGCTAGACGTCATGGGAGATCCCCAGCTTCTCGAGCAGCTGGCTGCG
>CBFGOD010000424.1:0-4027 GCA_965650295.1 uncultured Shinella sp.
GGTGTCGTGCATGAAGCCCTCGCCGTGGCAGAGCCTGGAATAGAGCGGCAGCATTTTCACGAAATCTGCGTTGCGGCCGCTCTGCCAGAGCTCGAGCACACGCAGGTCCACCTGCCTGTAGAATTCGTCCGAGATGGTGTGGATGCCAGCCGGGGCGGCGTTGTTGTCATGGATGCGGTGTGAGAGCGAGCCGCTGGCGAGGATCGCGGCATTGCAGTCGCTGGCCTCGATCGCCTCGCGAACCGCGCGGCCGATCCGAAAACTCTCCTCCATCTCGTGCCAGGGGCACCAGGCGGCAATCGACAGCACCCGGAAGCGGCCGTCGGCATTGATGTAGCGCATCGGCACCAGCGTGCCATATTCCAGTTCCAGCGTATCGACGTGATGCGCCATCATGCGGATGCCGTCGGCCGTAACGCGCCGGGCGATGTCATCGCCGAGCTTGGGCGCGCCGCGATAATCGTAGGCGAGGTCCTGGATGAAATGGGGGAATTCGTTGCTGGTATAGACGCCGTTGTACCGGTCGCGGGCATTGATGTGATAGGCGGTGTTGACCAGCCAGTGCGTGTCGAAGACGACGATCGTATCGACGCCTGCCGCATCGCAGCGCCTGCCGATCTCCTTCAGCCCGTCGATCGCCGCCTGCCGGCAACCGTGGTTCGGGCCGGGCATTTCGGAAATGAACATGGACGGAACATGTGTGATCTTGGCTGCGAGCGACAGGGTGCCCATGGCTTTCTCCTCCTTTGGCCGTGTGGGAAAAGGATAGCCGGGGCGGGGAGGCCTACGTTGATCCAGATCAAATACTAAACATGTTAAATATCAAGCGGCTGGGCGTTTCGGTTCAATATGTGAACCAATGCTTCAAATATAGACTTGCAATGCGTTTCGTTTCTTGCCAGATTAATTCGCATGTTAAGTATTCTGTCGAGCCGCCGGAGGGGCGGCAGGCAGATCGGGCTTGGCGCCGGGAGAACCGAATGGATGTCCCGGCAGAGCCTGCCATGCCAACGAGGAGGAATGGTTGATGAGCCTGAGCGCCCGTCCGCCGAAGATTGTGGTGATTGGTACCGGCGACACCAAGAGCGAGGAATTGCTGTTCATGGCCGAGATTATCGGCACGGCCGGCGGCGTTCCCGTCATGGTTGATGTCAGCGTGCTCGGCGAGCCGCCCTATGCCCCCGCTCATTCCAAGCATGATATCGCCAGGGCCGCGGGCACGAGCATCCAGAACATCATCGATAGCGGCGACGAAAACACCGCCATGTCCTTGATGGCGAAGGGGGCGGCCGAACTGGTGCGCGGGCTTTCGGAAGCCGGCGAGGTCGATGGCATGATCGCGCTCGGCGGTTCGCTCGGCACGGATCTCGCGCTTGATGTCGCCGCCGTGTTGCCGCTCGGCGTGCCGAAATTCATCGTCTCTACCATCGCCTATTCCCATCTCCTGCCGCCGGAACGCATCGCGCCCGACCTGATGATGATACTGTGGGCTGGTGGGCTCTACGGGCTGAACCCGATCTGCCGTGCTGTGCTGTCACAGGCCTGCGGTGCAGTCGTCGGCGCGGCAAAGGCCGCCGAACGGCCGGACCGGGCGCGCCCGCTGATCGGCATGACCTCGCTTGGGTCTTCCTGCCTCAAATATATGAAATTCCTGAAGCCCGAGCTGGAAAAGCGCGGTTATGACGTCGCTGTCTTCCACTCAACCGGCATGGGAGGCCGCGCCTATGAGGCGGTGGCCGCCGACCGGGGCTTTGCCGCCGTCTTCGATTTCTGCATCCAGGAAGTCACCAATGCGGAAAACGGCTCCGTCGTCACGTCAGGTCCCGACCGCCTGGAAAATGCCGGCCGCGCCGGTATCCCGCAGATCGTCGCGCCCGGTGCCGTCGATATGGTGGATATGCCCGCCTGGCAGGACACGCCTGCGCGCTTCGCCGGTCGTCCGTTCCATGCCCATAACAGGCTGATCGCCTCCGTCACCGTCTCGCCGGAGCAGCGCCGCGACGTCGCCCGCGTCGTTGCCGGCAAGATGGCCGGCGCCGTGGCCCCGGTCGCCTTCCTTCTGCCCACCCAAGGCATTCAGGAATGGGACCAGGAGGGCGAGCCGCTGCACGAGCCCGCAGCCCTCGACGCCTTCCTCGACGCGATGCGCGAGGCCATGCCGGCAAGCGTCGCCTTCGAGGAAGTGGATGCACATATCAATGCCCCGGACTTCGCCGTGAAGGCCTTGGAAGTCTTCGATCGCTGGGTCGCCGAAGGTATCGTCGCAAAAGGCCGTAACGCATCATGACCAAGGCATTGATCCTCGATTTCGGTGGCGTGGTCACCCGCACGCTGTTCGAGACGCATGACATCACCGAGCGCGCGCTCGGCCTGCCGGCTGGCACGCTGACCTGGCGTGGTCCGTTCGATCCCTCCACCGACCCGCTCTGGGTGTCGATGCAGGCGCGTGAGATCACCGAGCGCGACTACTGGATGACCCGCACCCGCGAGGTGGGCGCGATGCTCGGCGAGGACTGGACGGATATGAAGACCTTCGTGCAGCGCGCCCGCGGCGCGGATGCCGAACTGGTGCTGCGTCCGGAGGCGCGCGACGCGATCCTGAAGGCGAAGGAGGCCGGGTTGAAGCTTGCCATCCTCTCCAACGAGCTGGACCTCTTCTACGGCGTCGAGTTTCGCAAGCGCTTCCCGCTGATCGAGCTTTTCGACGTCATCGTCGACGCCACCTATACCAAGATCCTGAAGCCCGATCCGCGGGCCTATGAACAGGTGATCGCCGAGGTCGGCATCGACCGCGCTGACTGTGTGTTCGTCGACGACCAGTTGAAGAACATCGAGGGTGCGGCCGGCGTGAACCTCCCCTATGTGCATTTCGACGTGCTCCAACCCGCGCAATCCTATGCGCAGGCGCTGAAAATGCTTGGACTCTGAAAGGATATCCCCATGCGCGATTCCAATTTCCTGATCGAAAACAACGCCCGCCATCTCTGGCACCCGATGGCGCATCCGGCCGAAATGCAGGCCAAGCCGCCGCGCATCATCAATGGCGGCGCGGGTGTCGAGGTGGTGGATATCGAGGGCAAGACGGTACTCGATGCCGTCGGCGGCCTGTGGAACGTCAATCTCGGCTATTCCTGCGAGCCGGTGAAGCAGGCGATCCGCGACCAGCTCGACGCGCTGCCCTACTATTCCACCTTCCGCGGCACGACCAATTCGCCACTGATTGAACTGTCCTACGAGCTTGCCGAATTCTTCAAGGAAGACGGGCTGACGCGGTCCTTCTTCACGTCAGGCGGTTCGGATTCGGTGGAAACGGCGCTCCGGCTTGCCCGCCAGTATCACAAGATCAACGGCCAGCCGGAGCGCACGAAATTCGTGGCGCTGAAGAAGGGCTATCACGGCACGCATTTCGGCGGCGCCTCGGTCAACGGCAACGCCAATTTCCGCCGCAACTACGAGCCGCTGTTGCCCGGCGTCTTCCATCTCGCCGCACCGTTCCCCTACCGCAACCCCTTCAACACGACCGATCCGGCGGAGATCGCGCAGGCGATCGCTCGCCAGTTCGAGGACGAGGTGGCCTTCCAGGGCGCCGATACGATCGCCGCCTTCATCATGGAGCCGGTGCTGGGTGCCGGCGGCGTGATCGTGCCGCATGAAACCTTCATGCCGCTGATGCGCGCCATCTGCGACAAGCACGGTATTCTGCTCATCGCCGACGAGGTCATTACCGCCTTCGGCCGCACCGGCGCCTGGACCGGCTCGCGTGGATGGGGCGTCAAACCTGACATGATGACGACCGCCAAGGCCATCACCAACGGCTACTTCCCCTTCGGCGCCGTGATGATCTCCGACAAGGTCGCCACAGCCTTCGAAAGCAACAAGGACTCGTTCGGCTCGATCGGCCACGGCTACACCTATTCCGGCCACCCGGTCGGTGCCGCCGCCGCGCTTGCGACGCTCAAGGAAACCGCCAGGGTCAACACGGCCGCCAATGCCGCCGCCCGCGGTGGCGAGCTGATGGCTGGCCTCG
>CBFGOD010000425.1:0-4022 GCA_965650295.1 uncultured Shinella sp.
CATCGGTGATCTGGCACATCACGTCGACATAGTGCACGCCGCAGTCGACGATCGGCGGCGTCGTGTCCATCAGCGCCTTGTGGGTCGCCCAGGTCGGGCCGCTGGACTGCTGGTTCAGGTTCATGCGGAACACGTAGGGGCCGCCCAGCTTGCGGGCTTCCTCGATGAGACGGATCCACGAGGGATGATGGCGCAGGATATAGCCGACGACCAGCTTGCGGCCGTTCGCCTTGGCGCAGGCAACCACCCGTTCGGCGTCGGCGACCGTGGTCGCCAGCGGCTTTTCGAGGAAGACATGCGAACCGGCTTCCATCGCTGCGATGGCATATTCGGCATGGCTGTCCGAATAGGTGCTGATCGAGCAGAGTTCCGGCTTGAATTCATGCAGCGCATCGAGGAACGACGGGTGGATCTCGTAGCCTTCCAGACCGGCGGGAACCGGAACCTTCGAGCGGTTGACGAGGCCGACGATCTCGTAGCCGGGGTTTTCGTGATAGGCGAGCGCATGGCTGCGGCCCATATTGCCGAGGCCGGCGGAAAGAACGCGGATGGGGGTCATGGCTGAACTCACTTGACTGCTCCGGAGGTGATGCCGCGGATCAACTGCCGCGAGAAGACGAGATAGAGGATGAGAACGGGGAAGATCGCCAGCGACAGGGCCGCAAGCACCGCGTTCCAGTTGGTGACGAACTGGCCGATGAAGATCTGCGACCCCAGCGTCACGGTCTTGGTCGCCTCGCCCGGCGCCAGGATCAGCGGGAACCACAGGTCGTTCCAGATCGGGATCATCGTGAACACCGCGACCGTCGCCATGGCCGGACGTACCAGCGGCAGAACGAGGCGGAAGAAGATCGAATATTCCGAGAGACCATCGATGCGCCCGGCATTCTTGAGATCGTCGGAAACGGTCCGCATGAATTCCGAGAGAATGAACACGGCCAGCGGAATGCCCTGCGCGGTATAGACCAGGATCAGCGCCGTCAGCGTGTTGACGAGGCCCGTCGCCACCATGCCCTGCAGGATCGCCACCGTGCCCAGTCGGATCGGGATCATGATGCCGATGGCGAGATAGAGGCCCATCAGCGTGTTGCCGCGGAAGCGATATTCGGACAGCGCGAAGGCGGCCATGGCGCCGAACAGCAGCACCAGCGCGATGGACACCACCGTAACGATGAAGCTGTTCTGGAAGTAGTTTGCGAAGTCGCCCTGCCCCAGCACCGTATAGTAGCCGACGAGGTCGAAGGTCTTCGGCCCCGGCAGCTGCATCGGGTTGCGGAAGATCGCGTTGCGGTCCTTCATCGAGTTGATGAGCGTCAGGAACACCGGGAAGACCGAGATGATCGCGTAGCTGATCAGCGCCAGGTGAACGAGGGAGGTGCGGGTGAGAGACGCGCGTGCTTTAGACATGTCCTGCCCTCCCGATCAGAACTGGTAGCGACGCATGCGCCGCTGGATGACGAAGAGATAGAGCGAGACGCCGGCGAGGATGATGAGGAACATGACCGTCGCGATCGTGGCACCCATCGAGCGGTCGCCGAGCTGGAGCTGGAAGCCGAAGAAGGTGCGGTAGAGCAGCGTGCCCAGGATATCCGTCGAGCCGTCCGGCCCGGCCAGCGCGCCCTGCACGGTGTAGACGAGATCGAAGGCGTTGAAGTTGCCGACGAAGGTCAGGATCGAGATGATGCCGATGGCGGGCAGGATGAGCGGCAGCTTGATCTTGAAGAACTGGCTCCAGCCGGTGACGCCGTCGCATTCGGCCGCCTCGATGACCTCTTCCGGGATATTGAGGAGCGCCGCATAGATCAGCATCATCGGGATACCGACATATTGCCAGACGGAGATCAGCGACACGGCGATGAGTGCCGAATTCGGCTTGCCGAGCCAGGGCGCAAACAGCGACTTCAGGCCGACGAGATCAAGCAGGAAGGGCGACACGCCCCAGATCGGCGAGAGGATCAGCTTCCAGATGAAGCCGACGATCACGAAGGACAAGAGCGTCGGCAGGAAGATCGCCGTGCGGTAGAACGAGGCGAAGCGCAGCTTGGGCAGCGACAACATGGCGGCGAGCGCAACGCCGATCGGGTTCTGCACCAGCATGTGGATCACGAAGAAGACGACATTGTTCTTCAGGGCGTTCCAGAAGTCGTGCGCCCAGCGCTCGTCGCCGAACAGGACCTTGAAATTGCCGAGGCCCACGAAGGTC
Source organism: uncultured Shinella sp. (assembly GCA_965650295.1). GTDB lineage: Bacteria > Pseudomonadota > Alphaproteobacteria > Rhizobiales > Rhizobiaceae > Shinella. Next base: position 2,204 of record CBFGOD010000425.1, read on the forward strand.
GACTGGCCGTCCACCGTGTTGAACAGCGACAGGCGCAGCGTCTCGATGAGCGGCAGGATCATGACCGCGGAGTAGACGATGAAAGCCGGCAGCAGGGAGACGACGATATGCCAGCGCGTCGGGCGCTTGATCACAGGTCCTGTTGCATCATGGGTAGAAGGTGTGTCGCTCATGGCCCTGCCCGCCCCTCCGTTCGTTGTCGTTAAATCCGCATACACCAACGCCGTGCGCGGCGGCCTGCGCCGCACATGAAAAAGTCAGCATACACATTAGTGACGGAGCCGCGCCCCGAATTTGCCGTTCGGCACCCTCTGTCCACGAGGACGAAGAGGGAAAGGGTGGCGCCGGATCGTTCAAGCCGCGCCGCCTGGAACTCCTCCCCCCGAGCTCTACGGGGAGAGGATGGGCGCGGGGCAAAGCCCGCGCCTCAAGCAGAGTTCAGCCGTCGAAAACGGGCTTACTTGGCCGGCTTGTACCAGCTGTCGAGGCCCTTCTGGAGCTTCTCGCCAGCCACCTCGGGCGTGTCCGTGCCGTTGATGACGTTGGCCGATTCCGTCCAGGTCTCGTTTTCGAGGTTCGGCGTGCCGCGCGACAGGATCTGGTAGGTCGAGCGGATCGTCGGCTTGCACTTCTCACGCCAGGAGACGAATTCCTGCGCCAGCGGGTCGTTCATCTTCACGGCCGTCGAGTTCAGGCTGAAGAAGCCCGGCAGCGAGTTGGCGTAGATGTCGGCGAATTCAGGCGAAGCGACGAAGCTCAGGAACTTCTTGGCAGCTTCCGGGTTCGCACCCTTGGCATTGAGGCCGACGCCGATGTCGTTGTGGTCCGAGATGTAGCAGGTGTCGCCGGCATTCTTCACCGGCGGCGGGAAGGCGCCCATCTTGAACTGGGCCTGCGTGTTGAACAGGCCGATTTCCCACGAGCCGGCCGGGTAGATGGCAGCGCGGCCGAGCGTGAAGAGGTTCTGGCTGTCCGGATAGGTCTGGGCTTCGAAACCGTCGCCGAGATAATCCTTCCACTTGGCGAGAACGCGGTAGGGCTCGACCCAGGCGTCGTCGGTCAGCTTCTGCTCGCCCTTGATGAGGGCAGCGCGGCCTTCTTCACCCTTCCAGTAGGTCGGGCCGATGTTCTGGTAGCCCATGGTGGCGGCTTCCCAGAGATCCTTCGTGCCCATGGCCATCGGGATGTAGCTGCCTTCGGCCTTGATCTTGTCGAGGGCTGCGAAGAATTCGGCTTCCGTCGTCGGAACGGAGATGCCGAGCGTGTCGAAGGCATCCTTGTTGTAGATGAAGCCGTGGATGACCGAAGCCATCGGCACGCAGAAGGTCGTTGCGCCATCGTCCGTCGTCCAGGCGGACTTGGCGACCGGCGAGAAGTTTTCCATGCCCGGCAGGTCGTTCAGGCTGGCCAGATGACCCTTGTTGAAGAGTTCGAGCGAGGCGTCGAACGGACGGCAGGTGATGAGGTCACCGGCCGAACCGGCATCCAGCTTGGCGTTCAGTGCGGCGTTGTATTCAGTCGGCGCGGTCGGCGCGATCCTGTTAGCCTGGCGCAAGACGCCGCTCGCACCGCTGCTGCGGTCGGTGCTGGAAAAAACCACCCAGATCACCGCGATGATCTTTCTCATTCTGATCGGCGCCACTCTGTTCAGCCTGGTATTTCGCGCGCTCGGCGGCGACGACATGGTGGCGCGCGTGCTCTCCGACCTACCGGGCGGCGTCAGCGGTGCGGTGCTGGCGGTGATGCTGGCGATCTTCCTGCTCGGCTTCGTCATGGACGCTTTCGAAATCATCTTCGTGGTGGTGCCGATCGTCGCGCC
>CBFGOD010000426.1:0-3997 GCA_965650295.1 uncultured Shinella sp.
CGCAAGCTGCGCCCGAAGCGGGTGGTGGAAGCGGCGACCGCAGCGGGCAGTCTGCCGGAGAAGACCAGCCATCCCACCGGTATTGCGCTGGAAGTGCGCGATCTGACCGTGCGCTATGGCACGGTCACCGCACTCGACAAGGTGAACCTCAAGGTGCCCGCAGGCACCGTCGTCGGCCTCGTCGGCCCGAACGGGGCCGGCAAGTCGACGCTGGTCGATGCCATCGCCGGCTTCCTCTATCGCTATGACGGTTCGATCCTGCTCAACGGCAAGCCGCTCGAAGGCGTCTCCGCGACGTCGCGTTCCAAGCTCGGCATCCGTCGCACCTGGCAGACGACGCGCATCGCGCCGGAACTGCGCGTTGGCGAATATATCCGCCTTGCCGCCGGCCCGATCAGTGAAAGCGAGCTGGAAAGCCTGCTCGCCTGGTTCGGCTGCCCCGGCCCGGAAACGCCGATCTCGACCGTCGATGTCGGTACGCGCCGCCTGCTCGACGTGGCGGGTGCGGTCGCCTCCCGCGCGCCGGTCATCCTGCTCGACGAGCCGGCGGCAGGCGTCTCCTATGACGAGGCGTTGAAACTGGGCGAGCGCATCGCCGCCATCCCCGAAACCTTTGGCAGTGCCGTGCTCCTCATCGAGCACGACATGGATCTCGTGCGGCGGGCCTGTACGGCGATCACGGTGTTCGATTTCGGACGCGTGATCGCCGCGGGCGCCCCCGCCGCGGTGCTGGATATGCCGGTGGTGCAGAAGGCCTATATGGGCGTCGAATTCGAGGAGGCCGCAGAGTGACCACGTTTTCCATCGGTGCGTTGCAGGTCGATCGGTCCGGCATTCCCGTCATCCGCGGTGTGGATCTGGAAGCCAAAGGCGGCGAGATCAGCGTGCTGCTCGGCTCCAACGGTGCCGGCAAGACGACCTTTCTCGAAAGCCTCTCCGGCATCACGCCGGTCCGTTCGGGCTTCATCAATCTTGATGGTGCCGAACTCGCCAAGCTGCGCCCCGGCGCCCGTGCCAAGGCGGGGCTGAGCCATGTCGAGCAGGGCCGCACCGTCTTTCCGGCCATGACGACGGAGGAGAACCTCAAGGTGGCGCTCCATCCCGATGCGGACCTGAAGGAGGCCTATGACCTCTTTCCGGAGCTTTTGCAGCGCCGGAATGTCGAGGCCGGCATGCTGTCGGGCGGCGAGCAGCAGATGGTCGTCATCGCCCGCTCCATCGTCAACCGGCCGCGCGTCATCCTCATCGACGAGATGTCCTCGGGCCTCGCACCCGTCATCGTCAGCCGCCTGATGCGGGCGGTGCGGCAGCTCACCGACGATGGCATGGCGGTGGTGCTGGTGGAGCAATTCGCGGCCCTTGCGCTTGCTATCGGCAACCGCGCCTATGTGCTGCGCCGCGGCCAGATCGTCTATGACGGCGACTGTGCGGCACTGGCGAAGGATCCCGCGCATCTGCACCGCCTCTATCTCGGCGACGCCGCGGCCTGATTTGCTTAACAGGTGAACCACATTGACTCGGCGGCAAGGGCGGCGCATCCTTGCCGTCCCGCTCCGCGCTCTCCATGCGGGGCGACCGACCTTTGTTGGGAGGCAAAGTTGGATCTCGTTCAGCACAAGACCCTCGTGCCGGAGGCCTGGGCGCCGGTATCCTACGATCAATGGGCCGACGACCTGCGCTCGATCTGCGGCAATTTCAATCCGAAGACCATGGAGCGCGGCGATGACGTGATGGGCGCGGCCCGGCGCATCGATGTCTGCGGCATGGAATTCGCCCATGTCTCCAACGATCTCGAATATGTCCGCCGCGGCTGGGACGATATCCGCCGCGACCCGAAGGAGCACCTGTTCCTCATCGTGCAGATAGAGGGCAGCTGCGGGCTGGAGCAGGGCGACCGGCAGAGCGTGCTCGATGTCGGCGAATGCATCCTCGTCGATTCCACGCGGCCGACGACCTTCCATTTCGGCGGGCATTTCTCCAACCACATCTCTCTGCATCTGCCGCGCCAGATGATGTATTCCGACAGCCGCATCCATTTCGACGTGGCACGCAAGCTCTTCGCCTATGATCCGATGGCGCAGATGCTGCATGCGCTGATCGCCAAGATCATGACAACCGCGGAATCGGATTCGGCCTCGCCGCATCTGCGCCAGCTGATGTTCACCGCGACGCGACAGGCCTTCCATTCCAGTCGCGAGGCCGAGCCGCTGCATGCGCTGCATGACAGCGCCAGCAAGCGCCTGCAAATGGTCGATATGCTGATCGACCGGCATCTGACGGAAAACGATCTCTCCGCCCGCTGGTTGGCGACACGGCTCGGCGTCTCGATCCGCACGCTGCAGCAGGATTTCCAGGGCATGGGGGTCACCTGCACCACCATTATCCGCGACAAGCGCCTGCGGCTCGCCAAGGAAAAGATCGAGCAGCTGAAGGAGCACAAATCCGGCGGCACCATCGCGGAGGTCGCCTATTCCGCCGGCTTCAACGACATTTCCTATTTCAACCGCAGCTTCAAGGAGCTGTTCGACTGCGCGCCGACGGACCTGCTGAGAGGCTCGGAACGATAAACATCTGCGCTCCGGTCCAAGCCGGCGCGCGCTTCTCCCCAAGACGGCCGTGAGCCGCCCGGCGATACTCCTCCCGACAGTCAAGGGAGGACATGACTTTGAAGCAGTACACGCTGCTCATCGGCGGCGAACGCGTCGCCACGCCCCACCATGCCGAGGTGCGCAATCCGTCGACCGGTGAGGTTGTCGGCCTGATGCCGCTGGCAAGCGAGGCCGATCTGGACCGCGCGGTGGCCGCTGCCGCCGCCGCCTTCGAGACCTGGTCGAAGACGGATGACGCGCTGCGCGCGAATGCCTGCCGCACCATCGCGGAGAAGCTCGGCGAGCAGGCCGAGGAGGTTGCCCGCCTGTTGACGCTCGAGCAGGGCAAGCCGCTTAACGGCCTCGGCTCGCGTTTCGAACTGGGCGGCGCGCTCGCCTGGACGCGCCACACCGCCGAACTCAGCCTGCCCGTCGAACTGGTGCAGGACGACAATGAAGGCCGTGTCGAAATCCACCGCAAGCCGGTCGGTGTCACGGGCTCGATCACGCCGTGGAACTGGCCGGTGATGATCGCCTGCTGGCACATCATCCCCGCCGTTCGCGCCGGCAACACCGTGGTCATCAAGCCGTCGCCGCTGACGCCGCTCTCCACCATCCGTCTCGTCGAGATCATCAACGAGGTCCTGCCGCCCGGTGTCGTCAATGTCGTGACCGGCGAGAATGCCATCGGGGCCGCTTTGTCGGCCCATCCCGGCATCGCCAAGATGACCTTCACCGGCTCCACCGAGACGGGCAAGAAGGTCATGGCCTCGGCCGTCGCCACCTTGAAGCGCCTGACGTTGGAGCTTGGCGGCAATGATGCTGGCATCGTGCTGCCTGATGCCGATCCGGCGCGCATCGCGGAGGGCCTGTTCTGGGGCGCCTTCATCAACAATGGCCAGACCTGCGCGGCGCTGAAGCGGCTTTACGTGCATGACAGCCTCTATGACGACGTCTGCCAGCGGCTTGCCGATTATGCGGCGAACATTCCCGTCGGCGACGGCCTCGACGAGAAGAGTATCCTCGGCCCCGTCCAGAACGCCATGCAGTTCGACAAGGTGCGCGAGCTGGTCGAGGATGCCAAGGCGAAGGGCGGCCGCATCCTGATCGGCGGCGAGCCGCCTGAAGGCGAAGGCTATTTCTACCCGATCACGCTGGTCGCCGATGTCGACAACGGCGTGCGGCTGGTGGACGAGGAGCAGTTCGGCCCCGTCCTGCCGATCATCCGCTATAGCGATCTCGATGAGGTCATCCGGCGTGCCAACGATAATCCCGCCGGTCTCGGCGGTTCGGTCTGGTCCGGCGATGCGGACAAGGCGCGCGCCGTCGCACTCCAGCTCGAATGCGGCTCGGTCTGGATCAACAAACACGGCGCCATCCAGCCGAATGCCCCCTTCGGTGGCGTCAAG